>JBFYLO010000031.1:0-13559 GCA_041305385.1 Microcaldota archaeon
TTCGCTTGGGAGCCTGAGCGCTTCCAAGCTCAAGCAATTCAGGAGATCCCTGGACGCGCAAACCAAAAATTACAGCGTGGTCACCAGGCACAGGGGAGACAATGTCTTCTGCCTGCTCGCCATAGATGGAAAGGCGGAGGCGGGAGCGGTTTTCGGGGAAGTCGGATTCGTTGAAACCGATATCTCCGGGCTTGAGGGAACCCCTGCGGACATACTCGAACGCGCTGAAAAGGAAACCCGCGAGCTTGATGCAAAGCTCGCTGCGGTGGAGAAGGAAATCCGCGAGATTTCCGAAAAGCACAGCTGCAGGGTGGCTCAGCTGCGGGAGATGCTCGAGATAGAGGCGGACAGGCTCGAGGTGGTGGCAAAGTTCGGGAGGACGGACGAGCTATTCGTTTTCGAGGGGTTCATACCGAAAAGGAGGATGCCGGAGCTGAGAGGATGGGTTTCCGATGCTGCAGGGAAGAACGTTCTCATGCAGGAGAAAGTAGCTGAGAGCAGCGAGGCGCCGACCCTGCTCGAGCATGGAAATGTTACTGGACCGCTCCAGTTCCTGGTTGAGTTCTATTCGCTTCCTAAAACTGACGAAATAGACCCGACTTCGATTCTGTTCATCACGTTCCCTATAATTTATGGGATGATGCTCGGCGATGTGGGATACGGGCTCGCTTCCCTTGCCCTTTCCCTGCTGCTGCTCAAATTTTTCAAGAAGGGCCTTGTAGCGGGATTCGCCAAGCTATGGGCATATGCGTCGGTTCCGGCCATGGCCTTCGGAATAATTTTCGATGAGTGGATGGGTTTCACGCACTCGCATTTGATTGAGCTGCTCGGGCTCGGGCATGCGTTGGAGGGGATGGGATTTGAGTTGCCGCTCTACCACGGAATGAGCAGGATAGAGAACGTGCAGATGCTCCTT
The DNA here is from genome assembly GCA_041305385.1 of Microcaldota archaeon. Lineage (GTDB taxonomy): Archaea > Micrarchaeota > Micrarchaeia > Burarchaeales > JAKAKT01 > JAKAKT01. The sequence continues at coordinate 917 of JBFYLO010000031.1, forward strand.
GCACTCGCCCTCATCACTGGGTTCATCCAGCTACTCTTCGGTTTTGTCCTCGGGGTGATAAACGACTGGGGACACCACAGGAAGCACTCCTATGCGAAGATGGGTTGGATTGGGATTCTTACTGGGGGATTCTTCGGGGTAGCGATAATGTTCTTCAACGCGTTCCCGCAGGAGTTGCTCTACCCGTTCGGGGCTCTCTTCGGGCTAGGGGTGCTTGTAGTTTTGATTTTTGAGGGGCCGATGGGGTTGTTCGAGATTCCGGGGCTTGCGGGGAACGTGCTCTCCTATGCCAGGATTGCAGGGGTCGGGCTCGCCGGGGTCGTACCGGCGGAATTCATAATAAACAAGCTCCTGCTACCGAAGCCCGAGGCGGGGCTCGTGATGTTTCTCGTGATGATTCCGGTGTTCTTCCTGGTCCACTTGGCGAATGTCCTGCTGGGCATGGTTGAATCACTCGCGCAGGGGGCCAGGTTGAATCTCGTGGAGTTCTACTCGAAATTCTACAAGGGCAGCGGAAGGAAATTCTCGCCCTTTAGAGTTGAAAGAGTATATACTAAGAGGTGAAGAGATATGGCTTTGTTTGAGAAGGAGGCCGGCATGGCGATTGCAGCCGGCATAGCGATGTTCGGGGGAGCCCTGGGCACTGCATGGGTTCAGGCGAGCGTCGGCTCCGCGGCAATGGGAGTCATAGCCGAGAGGCCAGAGGAAGCGAGCAAGCTCCTCGTGTGGCTGCTCATTCCAGAGACAATCGTCGTGTTTGGATTCGTGATTGCTGCTAAACTGGCCGGCCTGTTCTAGGCAGGTGACGACCTTGGGAATCAAGGAAATGGCTGAAGAGATAGCCAGGGGCGCGAAGGCAGAGGCTTCCAGGATTGAGAAGGAAGCAAAGGATAGGGGCGACTTGATAGTCGCCGAGGCTTCCGAAAAAAGGAAGAACGTTCTGGAGCGTGCCGAGGCCGAGGCGCAGGCTGCTGCGGCAAATGAGAGGAACGAGAAGATTGCCGCAGCCCATCTCGAGGCCAAACGGATAGCGAGCCGCGCCAGGGAGAAGGCCATCGACTCGGCGATGGTGGAAATCCTCTCCGCCACAGCGCATGCTAGGGATAAGGACTACAAGAGCCTCCTGAAGAAGCTGATTTCTGAAGGAATTCACGAAGTCGGCAAGGATGCGGTAGCCAGGGTGAACAAGGAGGACAGGAAGCTCGCCCACTCGCTGGGGTTTGCCTTGGATGAGGAGCCGATAGAGTGCATTGGCGGGGCGCGGGTTACTTCGCCTGATGGAAAGGTGATTTTCAATAACACCTTCGAAGCCAAGTTCGAGCACAGAACCGAGAAGACGCGGACAGCGGTCCACAAGCTGCTGTTCGGGAAGGGAGTTAAATGATTGGAAAACTGGGAGAGCTTGCAAAGCACAATCCCATAGTCTACGGGTATTCCAACGCAAGGGTCAAAACGATGAAGACCCATCTTCTCGCTAGAAGTCAGATTGAGGAAATGAGCCGCGTGAAAAGCATGCCCGAGCTCATCGAGATGCTCGAGAGGACGCACTTCAAGCAGGACCTCGTCGCCCTTTCCCTGAAGTATTCCGGAGCGGACTTGGTGAGGAGGGCGCTCGGGAGGAATGTGGCGCGAACCTTCAGGAAGCTTGTTAGTATAACCCCGCACAGTGGAAGGGACACCATCCTCGCTTTCCTTAGGTATTGGGACGTCCACAACATAAAGACAATTGTGCGGGGGAAGACCATGGGCTACCCGCAGGAGAGGATAGAATCAACGCTTGTTCCCGCCGGGGAGTTCGATGAGACGGAGCTCAAGCGGCTTATGGGCGCTGACATTGAGACCCTGATGGGATTCATAAAGAGACGTGAGTTCTGCCCGACCAAGGGACCGTGGGAGAACTTTGCGAGAAAAGGAGACTTCTCGCCCCTGATGAACGAGCTCGACCGCACCTATTTCAGGGGGCTCGCTGCGAAAGTGAAAGGAGTCGGTAGGGATGGCGGGAGTGTGCTGTCGCTCGTGAAGTCCGAGATTGACGCAAAGAACATAATGCTCGGGATAAGGGCACGAAGGGAGCAGATTCCAGTTGAGACGTTGGAGAAGCTGTTCTTTGAAGGCGGTTACATCAGCAAGAGGGAACTCACAAAGCTGGCCGAGACGAAGTCGACCGAGGAGGCAGTGAGGAAGCTCTCGAGGCGTTATGACCTTACCGATGCATTCGAGCTGTACAAGAACGACAAGTCTCTCGTGCACTTCGAAACCCATCTTGAGAACTTCGTAGCCCAGAGGGGCGTGAAGGCCCTGAGGAGGTCGATGCTCTCGGTCGGCGCAATCATAGGTTACATATATCTGAAAGAGGCCGAGGTCGGGAATATACGGAAAATAGTGAGTGCGATTGAGTTCGGGATTCCTGAGGAGAGGCTGAAGAAAATGCTCGTGGTGGCGGGCTAGTGATTGCATGACTGAACAAAAAAACGAAAACGAGCTGCCCCACAAAATCGTGGTCGTGGGTTATCCTTCAACGATAACTGGCTTCCGGCTGGCTGGAGTGAAGGAGACCTACTCCGTGGAGAGTAAAGATTGCGAAGAGACTGTTGCGAAACTGCTTGGGAGAGAGGACGTAGGGGTCATAATAATAAACAGGAGGACGGTGCAGGGCTTCGACTGGAGGATGAAGCGGAGAATCGAGAAGACAACAAAGCCCGTGGTTGTCGAGATACCGGACAGCCTCGGGGAACTGCCCGAGGAGGAGTCGCTCGGGGAATTGATGAAAAGGGCCCTCGGGTTTGATATATCGAAGTGAGCGATTGACATTAACTAGCGAGCCGCGAAGCGGCGAGCTCTTGTGTTTGCAGGGGTGTATTGAATGGGAGTGCTTGAAAGAATAACCGGCCCTGTGGTGGTCGCGGACAAGATGCGCGGGGCGAGAATGTATGACGTGGTCAGGGTCGGCGGGGAGCGGCTCGTGGGCGAGGTAATCAGGCTCAAGGGCGACAAGGCCATCATCCAGGTTTACGAGGATACTTCGGGCTTGAAGCCCGGAGAGGAAGTGGAGAACACGGGGATGCCCCTGTCCGTGGAGCTCGGGCCCGGGATGCTCAAGTCCATTTACGATGGAGTCCAGAGGCCTCTTGAAATCATGCACTCCACCTCTGGAAACTTCATCAGGAGAGGGATTGAGGCATCGGCTCTTGACAGGAAGAAAAAGTGGGGATTCAAGCCCGTTGTGAAGAAAGGGCAGGAGGTAGTCGCCGGGGATGTCCTGGGGGTTGTCAAGGAAACCGAGGCGTTCGAGCACAGGATAATGGCTCCTGTTGGATGTGAGGGAAAAGTCACTCACATCGAGGAGGGAAAGTTTACTGTTGATGAGGTAGTCTGCACTGTAAGCGGGAAGAAGAAGCACGAGATAAAGCTCGCGCACAAGTGGAATGTAAGAAAACCGAGGCCTGTTTCCGAGAAGCTCTTTCCGGAGATTCCCCTTGTGACAGGACAGAGGATTCTGGACACATTCTATCCGCTGGCGAAGGGAGGGACTGCCTGCATTCCAGGCCCTTTCGGCTCCGGGAAAACAGTCACCCAGCAGTCGCTTGCCAAATGGTCTGACGCAAAAGTTGTCGTTTACGTGGGGTGCGGGGAGAGGGGAAACGAAATGTGCGAGGTGCTGACGGAGTTCCCGGAGCTCGTCGACCCGAGGAGTGGAAAACCGCTCATGGAAAGAACTGTCCTGATTGCAAATACCTCGAACATGCCCGTTGCCGCAAGAGAAGCGTCCGTTTACACGGGAATGACGATTGCAGAGTATTTCAGGGACATGGGCTACGATGTCGCGCTCATGGCCGACTCAACCTCCAGATGGGCCGAAGCAATGAGGGAAATCGGCGGAAGGCTGGAGGAGATGCCTGGCGAGGAGGGCTATCCCGCTTACCTCGGGAGAAGGCTGGCTGAGTTTTACGAGAGGGCGGGGAGAGTCGTCTGCCTCGGAACCGAGAAGAGGAACGGGTCGGTGTCAGTCATCGGAGCCGTCTCGCCTCCAGGAGGGGATATTTCAGAGCCTGTCTCGCAGAACACGCTCAGGGTTACGAAAGTGTTCTGGGCCCTTGATGCGAGCCTGGCGCACAGGAGGCACTTCCCGGCAATCCACTGGCTGAGGAGCTACTCGCTGTATAATGCTGGGCTTGCGAACTGGTATGGGAACAACGTAGGCTCGGACTATGTCGAGCTTCGCGAGAGGGCGCTTGCACTCCTCCAAAAAGAGGCTGAGCTTCAGGAAATCGTCCAGCTGGTCGGGCCTGACGCGCTTCCCGAGAAGGAGAGGGCGGTTCTGCTAGTCTCAAGAATGCTGAGGGAGGACTTCCTCCAGCAGAGCGCCTACCACGAAATCGATGCTTTCGCGAGCATGAAGAAGCAATACCTGATGCTCAAAACCATCCTCAAGTTCTATGATAGGATGACGACCGCTGTTGACGCGGGAATCCAGCTGAAAAGGTTCTCGGACCTGCCGGTAATCAACGAAATTGCAAGGATGAAGGAGATTAAGGAGAGCGAGGCCGAGAGGGGAATCGGGTTGATAATGAAGAACATAGACGAGCAGTTTAACGCTATAAAGTAGGTGATGATGATGGGCATTAAGGAATACAAGACGGTAACTGAAGTCGCCGGGCCCCTCCTGTTCGTGGAGAATGTCGGCAACGTGGCTTACAATGAATTGGTTGAAATCACGCTTCCTTCAGGGGAGAAAACCAAGGGCCAGGTGCTTGATACCTCGAAAGGAAAGGCGGTGATCCAGATATTCGGAGCCACCGCAGGCCTTGACGCGCACGAGACGAGCGTCCGCTTCCTGGGGGAAACCATCAAGATAGGGGTTTCGGAGGAGATGCTCGGGAGGGTCTTCACAGGGCTTGGCGAACCGAGGGACAACGGCCCGCCCATTGTTGGCGAGGACAGGCTCGACGTGAACGGGGGCTCGATTAATCCCTATTCCAGGCAGAAGCCCGGGGACTTCATCCAGACCGGGATTTCGGCCATTGACTGCATGAACACTCTGGTGAGGGGGCAGAAGCTCCCGATTTTCTCAGGCTCAGGGCTTCCGCACAACGATATTGCTGTGCAGATTGCGAGGCAGGCGAAGGTGCTCACTGCTTCCGAGAATTTCGCGGTGGTGTTCGCTGCCATGGGGATCACCCACGAGGAAGCGGGGTTCTTCATGAGGGACTTCGAGAAGACGGGAGCGCTGGGGAGGGCCGTGCTGTTTTTGAATTTGGCGAATGACCCGTCTGTCGAGAGGCTCATCACCCCGAGGATGGCGCTCACGACTGCCGAATATCTCGCTTTCGAGAAAGACATGCATGTGCTTGTTATTTTGACCGACATGACCAACTATTGCGAGGCTTTGAGGGAGGTTGCGAGCGCCCGCGAGGAGATTCCGGGAAGGAGGGGGTATCCGGGTTACATGTACACTGACTTGGCATCGATTTACGAGAGGGCAGGGTGCATAAAGGGAAAGAAGGGGACGATTACGCAGTTCTCGATTCTCTCCATGCCTGGAGACGACATCACCCATCCGATTCCGGACTTAACCGGGTATATCACTGAGGGGCAGATTGTCGTTTCAAGGGAGTTGCACAGGAAGGGAGTCTATCCCCCCATTGATGTCCTTCCCTGCCTTTCGAGGCTGATGAACCTCGGCATCGGGAAGGGAAAGACGAGGGAGGACCACAGGGGAGTCGCGGACCAGCTCTATGCCGCCTATGCGGAAGGGAGAGATTTGAGGGCCCTGTCTGCAGTCGTGGGGGAGGAGGCGCTCACCCCCACTGACAAGAAATACCTGAAATTCGCGGATGCATTCGAGAAGGAGTTCATCGCCCAGGGGAAATACGAGGACAGGAGCATCGAAACCACGCTCGAGACCGGGTGGAGATTGCTGTCTGCGCTGCCGGAGACTGAGCTCAAGAGGATAAAGAAGGAACACATCGAGAAATACGGGAAGAAGCACAGGAAAGAGTAGACTCAAAAGCAGCGCCGCCACCTTTTGGCGGCGAGCCTCTCGGGAGGCTCGGTCGGCCTCCGGGCCGACCAATTGCGGCACTCGAGGCCGCAATTGCCGCGGTGCGGTGCTGCGAGTTGAAAGAGTTTAGGTGAAATAATGGTTGAAGAACCCGTGAAGCCCACGAGAATGGAGCTCATCAACATAAAGGGCAGGATAAAGCTAGCAGGCAAGGGGCACAAGCTCCTCAAGCAGAAGAGGGACGTGCTCGTGCTCGAGTTCTTCTCCATCCTGAAGCGGGCGAAGGACCTGCGCTCGATCCTCAACTCCCAGATGAAAGGGGCCTACGGTTCGCTCGCAATTGCCCAGGCATACCACAGTATCTTTGAGATTGAGCAGGCGACCATTGCAGTGAAAAAAGTCCCAAATATCAGGACGAGTGTGAAGAACGTCATGGGGGTGCGCGTTGCCGACATCGAGGGGACCTATGAGAAGAGGAGCACGCTCGACAGGGGGTATAGTTTTGCAGGGAGTTCGGCCAAGATTGATGAGACTGCCAGCGCTTTCGAGGCTTCCCTCGCAACGGTAATTGAGATTGCGAAAACCGAGAATGCAATCAGGAATCTGCTGAAGGAGATTGAGACCACCAAGAGGAGGGTGAACGCCCTCGAGTATGTCGTGGTGCCGAAGCTCAAGGGAGAGGCGGAGTATATCTCGATGAGGCTCGACGAGATGGAGAGGGAAGGCTTCTTTACTTTGAAAATGCTCAAGAAGAAGATGAACGCCAAGGCGAAGTAGACTCTTACTTTTTAATTTTCCGCATTAGCAGCAGCGCCGTCCCGAGGACAAAGGAAAGCGCGCAGAACCCATAGATTTCGAAATAGCCCAGAGCCCCGAGCAGTGGATTCCATTTTCCAAAAGGCCAGGCGAGATTCATCTCGGGGTATAAGAACGAGTCGAGAAAAAGGTGCGAGTAAACTCCGAGGAATGAGCTTAGGAGAATTGTTTTTTCATCTCTGACTAAGAATAATTTTTTCAAATTCTTGGGAATTTTTTTGCTTGCGAGAATTAAAACTATTGCGAGCAACAGGGCGACCAGTGTTCCCCCGATTATTGAGTGAAGTGGGCCGTGGAGGACGCAGGAAGAGCCGCAGTCCCTTAGGAGCAAATCCCTCCCCAAGAACAACCCCAAAACTCCCTCGATGTCTACTGCGACCGAGCTTAAGAAAAAGGCGATCGGGTCTAGGAGAAGGAATAGGGAAAAAATGAGCAGCGCAGGACCGAAATGAAGGGGAGTGAAGGGCACAAAATCACATATGGGAGTTACTAGTTGACATTCGAAACAGTGAATTTAAAAAATGAACGCGAGAAAGGTATCTGGGTGTATTTCATGGAGTCTATTATTGCAGCTGCAAGGAAAGCTACTGAAGATCTTTCAACAGGCAGTTTCTTCGAGACGCCGAGAATCGTCGTTGCCGGGACAGGGGGCGCAGGATGCAACACCATAAACAGGCTATCGAGGGCAGGGGTTGCCGGCGCGGAACTCATCGCATTCAACACGGACAGGAAGCACCTCGTGACGATTTCCGAGAAAGCGACGAGAATGTTGATTGGGGCACAGCTTACGAAGGGGCTCGGGGCCGGGGGCTATCCTGAGATTGGGATGAAGTCAGCCGAGGTATCCAAGGAAGCCATAAGGAATGTGCTGAAGAAAACCGACCTCATGTTCCTCGCAGCAGGGATGGGAGGGGGAACGGGAACTGGAAGCGCGCCGGTGATTGCCGACATCGCAAAGGAGGAGGGCGCAATCGTAGTCGCCATGGTCACCTACCCGTTCACGCTCGAGAGGGCGAGGCTCAAGAAGGCGGATGAGGGAATCGAGAGGCTCAAGAAATCCGCAGATACGCTTGTGATTATCGACAACAACAGGCTCGTGGAGTTTGTGCCGAACCTGCCCATAGACCAGGCATTCAACATTGCCGATGAGATTATTGCCCGGGCAGTCAGGGGGATTACTGAAACGATTACGACTCCGAGCTTAATCAACCTGGACTTTGCCGATGTGAGGGCAGTCATGGGGGGCGGAGGAGTCTCAATGATTGCCGTCGGGGAGGCAAAGGGGCCGAACAGGGCGAGGGACGTGGTTAACAACACGCTCAAGAACCGATTGCTAGATATTGATTTCAGCGGGGCGAGGGGAGTGCTCCTTCACCTGACAGGCGGGGCGAACCTCACCCTGGGGGAGGCGAACGGGGTCGGGGAGGCGCTGACCGAGCAGGTCGACCCGAATGCCAATGTGATTTGGGGTGCGAGGATGGACGCTTCTTTCGAGGACAAGATTGAGGCAATCACCATATTCACCGGGATAAACGGACAGTACAACCTTGGGAAGAGGAGCGTCGGTTCAGATGCCCCCGGCGGGGATGAGGGCGCTGGAGGCGACAGGGACTTGAGCGACCTCGGGTTCTAGGGAAGAGAGCTACTTTTGTTTTTCCGAAAAAGTCAAAGGCAGCGGAGCCCAGGAGGACGAATTTCCGCAGAAATTCGGCCGCATTGGAATTAGCAAATTCCAATACAAAAATAAATGCCAAAATAATTGAATGATGAACTCAGGTCCAAGCCCATGGCAGGAGATTGAGCAGGAACATTACGAGCAGGGAGTAGGCGATTATTTTCACCATGAGCTGGTTCTTGTTGTGGATTGTCAGTATGCGGTAGCCATCAAATGCCATGAAGAGCGGGACCAGGTTTATGACCCCGACCAGGAAGTTGAGCACCAGGATGAGCCCGAGCGTGTTCTTGATGAACCCGAGCCAGAAGAATGCCGGGAGGTAGCGTTGCTGGGGGGAGATTCGAAGCCCGATTGTTGTCGTTTCCTCTGTTTTTTTGGGCTGAATCGTGTAGGCCGCCTTGTCGGTCCTGATTGTGACTGACTCCTTTTGGGAGATGTACGCGCCCAGCTGGGCGTAGTTGTCCCAGGTGATGGGGAGCTGGTCGACTGATGCCAGCTGGTCGCCTGGCTTGATGCCTGCCTCAAAAGCAGGGGAGCCTAGGTCAACTGAGCTGATATAGACGTTCTTATCTAGGTAGGGGGCAGTGAAGACCTCGAATCCGGAAAGGGCGAAGAATGCCACCATGAACAGGAAAAGGTTGGACGCTGAGCCTGCTGCAAAAACGCGCGTCTGGACATCAACGGCTTTTTTCAAGAGGCTTTTCTCGTCAGGGTCGATGAACGCCCCGACGGGTATGATGCCGAAGAGGAGCACCCCGGCTGAATCGAGCCTGACCTTCCCAATGCGGGAGAGGATGCCGTGGGAGAGCTCGTGAATGAACAGGAGCACTGCGAGGGCCAACACTCCCTCTGCAAGCGGCATGTTTATCCCTGGAAGTATCGGGTAGGCGCCAGGAACCGCATCCGAGAGATTCGCGCCAGGAACTGAGAAGAGCGAGCCTATTGCGTTCTGGAGAATCGTGTAGGTCTGCAGGGCCAATGCGACTACGGTCATCCCGCAGAACCCGAAGAACAGCGTTGCAAGCAAAACTGCCAGTGGAACAAACACCGTGGCCGAGCCCATCTCCCTTGCCATCAGGCTGACGTCCATGGGCACGTTTATGAGAAGAACTATCATCTCGAAGACTTTTTGAGTCATTAGTTGGGATACTATAATGAGCGCTAGCACGGAAAACACGTAGGTCTTTTTTGGCAGCTCCTTGAAGAAGAAAATCGAGGAGAGCCCGTAACCCATGACAAGGCCGAGGTCGGTCAGGAACTGCCAGAGCCTCGGGGCGGCATTCGCTACGTCGTCAATGTAGTGGAGGCCGGACTTGGTCTTGATGAGCAGAAGGCCATATTGCCCCTCGATTTTCAGGAGCGCCTGGAGAGAGATTCCGCAACCCGCCATTATGACCGCCGAGATTACGAACTTGATGAGGCCGCTTGCGTCCGAGATGATGGTCGCGTAGAACATCCACACTGCGAAAGCGATTACGAACAAAGCCCCGAGTTTATTGCCTTTCATGTTTTTTCACCGAGAGATAGATTAGTTCAGCAGATAAAGTTTATAAAAAGTCTGATTTGGTTTGGGCGAATCACTCGAATGCATCGAGCCTCGACTGCACTCCCTTGTCGCCATGGACCTTGGAGATTGCCGAAATCGTGTTCTTGACGCGCTCGGGGGAGAATGCACGAGAGGTGAGATACTGCTCAAGCCCCTTGGGGTCCGGGGTTAATGTCGGAATCTCGAACTCCTTTACCTCCGGGTGGAGGAAGAGGTTCTCGAGTTCCTCGGGCTCGACCTCGAAATTCGAGTTGGCCTTGGCGATTACATCCTTAAGGCTCGAGCATTCCCGCACCAATTTGTAAGCCTTCTTGGGGCCTATCCCCTTAACCCCCTCATTGAAATCAGTCCCCACCAGGAGCCCCATCCAGACCAGTTTCTGGCGGGTAAGCCCGAGCTTGGAGAGGTTCTTTCCCAAGTCTATCAGCTCAGGCTCGACCTCGACATAGATGTCTTTTTTCGGGAGCTTCCTCCTCCCGCTCATGGTGAAATTTTTTATTAGGAGCGGGGCCCCGAAAAGCAGTGAATCGTAATCCTGCGATGCGCAGGCATAGGCCTGCCCGCCAAGAACGAGAGCGGACGCCTGCGCCTCCCCCTCGCTCGGCGCCTGTATGTGGGGGATTCCCATCAGTTCGAGGAGCTGCTTGGATTCCTCGACCATCCCGCGGGTGAGTCGTGATGTGGCTTGCGCCTTCGAGCGGGCAGTCTCCATGTCTCCTTTTTCAATTGCCTCTTTCCATTCCCTTTTCGCCTCTTCTTTTATGGCGTAGCGCTCTTCCAGGGTCCTGCGCTTAAGGTTCGGCGGAGGCCCGTCGAAAACATAGACCGGGCGGATTCCGAGCTCGAGAAGGCGGACTGTGCGATAGAAGATGCCAGATATGTGGCTCGTGATTCTCCCGTTGTAATCCATGAGGGGCGTCCCATCCCTCTGCCGTATTATGGAAAGAAACTGATAAAGGGCATTGTAGGCGTCTATGGCTATTTTTTTGCCTGCGAACTGCTCGAGAGAGACTGGGGAGGACTCGATGACTCCGGAGAGGTCGACCCCCATCAATTCCCCCTTTTTGAGACCCGGAAGCCCCTTGGTGAGAAGGGAGCCTTGAGAACGCCTCGCCAGCCTGGCCTGCGGAATGCCCTCAGCGCGCCCCTCCAGAGATGTGAGGAAGAATTGGAAAGCAGCGCCTCTGTGAATTTAGTCCTTCTCATCCGTCTCCCCTTTTTTCCTGACAGTTATTATGTCCCCGAGGGTGAGGCCTTTTTTCTCCGCCCGAGAAGCGCCCTGCGACCCGACCCCGACTTCCTCGTAAAGCGATATGCCGAGAGCCTTTTCCAGTTTCCTCACAAGGACCTCGGTGGGAAGGGCCCTTCCGGACTCCACCCGTTCGAGAAACGATTCTTTTTCATTTATCATTTCAGCGAGAACTTCGCGGGTTATGTGCATCTTTTCCCGCGCTGCCTTGATGCACGGGCCGTGGTCCTGCACCAGTTCTAACTCAGTCGCTTGCCTCGCCAGAGTCGGTTGAAACGCAGAGCCCTTGGGGTTGGGTTTGTGCTGGTGGCGCGGAACTTCGATGAGCTTCCCGCTCTTTGAGCAGTCGAAGCAAACCCTTAGCCTCGCCCGGTCTATCTCAACAGTATAGAGCTGGGCTTCCCTGCCGCATATCTCACAATCGGCCATAAGAACACCTACTCGGTATTAATCCACCAACCCTTTTTACAATGAATGCCAACGTATTTATAAGTACCGTATCAATCTTATAAGTATGGACAGAAAACACTCCGAAACCAGCCGGGCTGTCGCCCTGGGGCCCGAGTCAATAATCGCTCTTGGGCTCGCAATCTTCTACTCCTTCGCAAAGCTGCTCGGGGTTTATTTTGCCATTTCCTTTTCCATCATTCTCACGGCGCTCGCCTTCGACGTCTTGAAATTCATTCTGGCCGTGTTGAGGGTCCTGTTTTCCAAGAGGCCGGATGGCACGAGCTTCACGGACGCGCTTTATTATGACGTAGGCCGGGGAGAACAGATGAAGGGCACGATTCCATTCGGGATCATGCTCACGCTGCTCGGAATAGGGCTCGTTTACTTTTCAAAAAAGCCCGAGGGCTCGATGGGACTGAGGGACCTCATTTCCCAGAACCCGATGGGTGTCGTCGGCGGCTTGGCTTTCGGCATCGGCCTCGCTGTTCTTTACTGGGGCGTGAAGGGAATCTTGAAGAAGATGTTCCTCGGGAGCATCTACTATGAGGAGCCCGAGGTAAAACAGATGAAAGCTGAAATGATGACGGCTTTCAAGCAGGGAAGGGTCATGGACGCCATAAACCTCTTCAAGATGGATTTGAAAACCCTCACCGACCAATTCGCAGAGGCGAATGCGCTTAAGTTTGATTTCCATCGGGAGGAGAAGGAGCTTGGCGAAATCTCTTCTGTCTTCAAGCGCGCTGAAAAATACTGCAAGTCTGACTCGATAAAAGAGGTCGACTCCGAGCTGAACGCAGCGAGGAAGAGGTACGAGACGATAAAGCCCAGGATAGTCAACAAGCTGAGGGCGGATGGGCGGGTCAAGGATACGATAAACGGGCTCAAGAAGCTGTCGAACGCCATAGA
>JBFYLO010000032.1:0-13722 GCA_041305385.1 Microcaldota archaeon
GATGAGCTCGAGGAGCTCTTCAAGAGCAGCATTCCCGTGGAGCCCAAGGGCGAGATTGAGGTCTCCGAAAGGGAGGAGGGAGACCGCTTTTCGATAATGATAAAGATTGCCGAGCTTCTGCCTCTCGACCACCCTTCGCACGTCCTCCAAACCAGGGCTTGAATAGTTGAAAAGGGGCCCCTCGGCTTGCTCGGCAATCTTTATCATTATCGAAAAGCGGTCTCCCTCCTCCCTTTCGGAGACCTCAATCTCGCCCTTGGGCTCCACGGGAATGCTGCTCTTGAAGAGCTCCTCGAGCTCATCGGAACTCATTCCGCCTATCTCAAGGCCCTCCCCGGGTTCCATGCAGTTTATTTTTTTCGGCAGGGTAGCGCCCAGGAATTTCGCTATCCCGGATTTTTCAATCGTAAGGCTCTTCTCAACCCCGAGTTTCCCGGTTATCTTTATTTCAACCGAGCCCCCGTGCTCCTCCATTTCCATCCTGTTCATCATGCTGCTCTCAAAGTGCGTCAGGAGAGGGGCAGCCTCAGGTTCAATCTTTTTGGCAGGGGCAGGTTTGGTTTTTTCAGCAGGAATTTCCACTTTCAGTGGAGCCGGAGTTTTCGCAGCCTTCTGTTTCTCTTCAGTTTTCTTTCCCTCATGGGGCTTCTCGGGCTTATGGAGTTTCTCCTTTTTCCCTGCGAGCTGCCTCTTTATCTGCTCATGGAGCGGCAGGTGCCCGTGGGGGCTCTCCTTGAGGTGTTCGTGGTCCTCTGGCCCATGCTTCTCCTCGTGAGGTTGGTGGGGCATGTGTGCTGAGTGAAGAATATGTGAAGGGCTTTCAGTGTGATGGGGCTTTTCCCCAGCCTTCGGATGCTCGTGAATTTTTTCTTCCTTAAAGTGTTTTCCAGACTCCTTTTTCCTAGCCACTGGTACCACCTCTTTCGAGAAGCTCGAGTATTTTCGCGGGAATGTCCTCAATCGTGAGCACATAATCGACTACAGCGCACTTTATCGCCTCCTTCGGCATATGGGGGCTTGCGCATCCACAGGTCGGGTCCTGCACTATCGTCACCGCTCCAACTGCCTTGAGGGCAGCGAGGCCCGCGACCCCGTCAGTCGTATCGCCTGTCAGGAGAACCCCAATCCCGTCCTTGCCGCAGGTCTCGGCAACAGACTTGAGCATCACATCAAAGCTTGCCCCCCCGCCGCCAGTCACCGGCTGCTTGCGGAGGACCAGGCATTCTTCCTCCCTCTTGACGACAATGTCGTTCTCCTCGGGAGCAAAGGTCACCTGCCCGTTGCGCAGCACGTCCCCGTCGTTTGCAATGCTCACCGTGAGGCCAGTGGTCTCGTTCAGCTTCGCTGGCATGTCTTTCATCAATATTTTCGTGAACTTGCTGTGCATCTGCTGCATTATGACGATGGCTGCAGGCATGTTCTTTCGGAGCATGGTGGCGAGTCTCCTGATTTCCTGGGGCCCCCCCGTCGAGGCGCAAATCACCACAATCTTCTTCGCCGGGTCCGCGGAATCCTGCTTCAGCTGGACGCTTTTGGTTATCTCATCGCTTGTCTTGGCCTCCCTGTAGAGCTTCGCCTTTGCCGCGTCCTTTATGGCGCGGATTAGGTCCACTTTCATCTTGTCTATGTCAGCCGAGGCAGTGCCCGAGGGCTTCTGCACCATTCCCACTGCCCCTCTCTTAAGCGCCTCTGCGCTGGCCTCAGCCCCCTCCTTGGTGGACGAGCTTATCACGACAACGCGGGTGGCGGGCTTCTCCTTCATGATGTTGGCGAGGGCCGTCAATCCATCCATCCCGGGCATCTGCAAATCGAGGGTCACGACCTCCGGGGATTTTTTCTTTACCTCCTCGAGGGCTGTGGGCCCGTCAGCAGCATCCCCCAAAATCATTATCTCAGGGTCAGAGCTAAGGATTTTCCGCAGCATCATGCGCATAAATCTTGAATCATCGACTATAAGGACCGTGGCCATATTCCCCCTTTTCAGGTAAAGAGTGGTTAACCTTGCTTTATATTAGTTATAGTCTGGCTTTCCTGCGTTCGCTTGCCTGCCCTGGGGACGGATTTGGGCTCAGGCGGCGGTCCGGCCTTCCTGCCTCTCAACAGGAAGATGGCAACTATCCCGAGCAGAAGAAGAACCGAGACTCCCCCGACCAGAAGCGCGTTCGAGTCGCCTTCGTCCTTTTTCGGAAGCTTCAGAAGAGAGGCGCTTCTCTTCTGCACATAACTCGACAGCACTACGGAGTCGGCGAGCCTCCCCTCGGAAAGAGCCTTTTCAGAATCAGAGAGATATCCCCTCAGCACTGCAATCTCCTTCCCGATGTCCTCCTCGCCTCCCCTGATTTCAGCAAGCTGGTCGAGGGCCATGGCCGAGTTTTCCCTGCTCCTCCCAGCCCTGTTCTGGAGGGAGAGAAATTCCGCGGAGAAGCTTGCGCCCAGGGCCTCAAGCTCGTTTACTTCATCGAACGCAATCTTCAGGTTCTGGGCGTTTTTAATCACGAACTCGCTCCCGTTTTTCGTCCCGAGAACATTCTCGAGATGCTTCGCGATTCCGTCTATCTTTTTCCCGGCGTCATTCAGGCTGAACGAGGGCTCAGGGGCCCCGGTTTTTCCAACCCTGGTCTCGGAGACCATGAACGCATTCCCAAGTTCCTGGAGCTGTTCCTTCAGCTGCAAAGCTGATTTCCGGTATCCTGCTGAAAGGAGTTCGAATTTCGAGTACCACGCTTCCGCCATGCCATCAATCACCAGCGAAGAGTTGGCAGCCCCTCTTTCGGCCTTCTCGAGCAGGGGCATTGCGCCCAGGTAGTTCCCCCTGCCGAGCTCAGCTTCGGCCTCGCGGAGAATCGCCTCGTTGGCTTCTATCTCCGAAACAATCCCCCCGGTGTTTTCGAGCTGGGAGAGGAGAAGCGCGTTCCTCTTCGCCATGGCCAGTTGGGATGATGCGCTGTCCCTTTTCCTGAACAGCTGCTCATACCCGAGCTTCCCCACTTTCTCAATCCCGGTTTCAGCAGCAGCGAGCGCCTCTTCGTAATTTCCCTCAGAGGCGAGCAACTTCGACGCGCCGTATTTTTCAACTGCAGCCTCAAGAGCTTTGGTCTCATTGGCAGTCTCATAACCCATGGCGCGCATTTCAGAGATGCTCAGGTTGGCGGCTTCGATTTTTTTCAGGAGGGCATTGAGCTCCTCGTCAAGAAGCCTCTGATTCTCTTCGCTTCCCTGAAGCTCCTTCTCAATCCTGTCCCTGGCCTCCTCGAGAATCCCTATGGCTTTCTTGTAAGCGCCCGTCTGTATCATCCCGTCTGCGCGGGCGAGTTCGTCCCCTGCCCAGGTGTTTGACAGGTTGAGGGTCCGCACCAGAAACTCGGTCTCATTATAGAGGCGCTTCGCAAGCGAAATCTCATCGTTTACTTTTACGGAAATCCTGAAAGACGAGTTCGCCCCGGGCACGAGCTCCCCGACGGTCCAGGAGATTCTCCCGCCGTCCCCGCTCCTTTCAATCATCAGGTTTTCCGGCTCGGATCCGCTGAAGCCGGTGACAGTGGCGTCCCCCTCCTTGAGGGCAGGTTCGAACACATAGACCGGCGCATCCTTTACTGCGAAATTGCTGCTGACATCGACAACATAGCTGAAGGTATTCGCAGCATCAAAGGGGCTTTCGGCAGCCCGCTTGCTTACTGTTATCGGGTTCTGGAACACAAATTCCGCTGTGAGGAGGTTGTCGCCCTTCCTGCTTTCCCCGAAAACGTTCGCAACGACTCCAGTTCCGCTGGGCCATACCTCGACTTCGGCGCCCACGCCGTTAATATCCGCAGATGAGAGGGCCGGCCTCTCGGGGAGGGCAATCCCGGCCTGGACAGTCGTTCCAATTTTTGAGATGAACCTGAGGCTGACTTTCCTTATGAGGGCATTCGGCCAGACAAACCGGTCCTCTGTGTTTTTTGACCTGGTCTCCCCGATTGTTTTGTTGCCTCTGAACGCAACGCGATACTGGCCCTTCGGGTCCACCTTCTTCAAAAGCACGAGCAGCTTTCCGTCCGCATAGGCGACGTTCTCAATCTCCGGCGACTTTTCGGTTATCTCCGCGCTGCTGACAGCCAGCTCAAGCTGGACCTCGGGGGCCACTGGTCCGGAATATCCCGTCTCCAGGGTGTTCCGGAGCACGACCTCCACGGAAACAGGGGCGCTCCCATCGAGGACCTGGACGCCTTCGAAAATAATCCTCGATTCCGAATTCTCCTCGAGGTTCTTCTGTATCATCACCGCCTTGTAGCGGGCTATCTTCTCCGAGAACCGTTCATAGAACGATTCGAGCTTCTTGTACTCCCCGA
This sequence comes from Microcaldota archaeon, assembly GCA_041305385.1. Lineage (GTDB taxonomy): Archaea > Micrarchaeota > Micrarchaeia > Burarchaeales > JAKAKT01 > JAKAKT01. Next base: position 4,329 of record JBFYLO010000032.1, read on the forward strand.
GCGCGAGCCTTGGGGAGATGGCCCCGTTTTCCACGAACTTGTCCTCATAGTCCTCGAAAAGGCCGTAATCGTCCTGAAGCTCGGCTATGGGCCTCTTGCCAGGCTCAAAGGAGCCGGATATCTCCTCCCTAAGGTCCTCGAGGCCGGAGTATTTGAGCTGCGCCCTCCTCTCGATTTCGGTCTGGTACTCTTTGCACGTCGAGATGATTGACTCGAGCACCCCGCGCTTGGCAACCCCCAGGAGCCCTTCAGCGGAGTCCGCATAGTCGCTCTCGACGGAAACATCGAGCCCGTCAGCCCGGGCTTTCTCGAGGGTTTTCTTCAGCCCGGCAATCGATTTTTTTGCCGTTCCCCTCGTATCCTCCAAATAGACAGTCGGCGATGAAAGTGCTGCGAGCACCTCCCCATAAAGGCCTATTGACTCCGAATAAGTCTTGAGAGCAGTCCCGGGCTTGGCACTTCCGGCTGTCTCAGCCTTCGCCTCAGCCTTCTCATATTTCGAGAGCGCAGATTGGTAAAGCTCCTTTTCATCCAGGGTTGTCGGGGAGAATCCCTCAATCGCGCCTTTTGCACTCGACCCTTTCTGGGACGCAAGGCTGCGAGCTCTTTCGAGGAGGGTTGCAACAAGGGCGTCTGCACCCCGGATTTCCGTTTCAGCCCCCCTGGCTTTCTCTAGGCACTCGCCAGCTTTCATTATGCCGACGGCAAGGTAGTTCTCCTCTTTCCTCCTCGCCGTCTCCCTGGCGTCGGCAATCGTCTGCTCCGCGCCCTGTTCAAAGCCCTTGTTGTCGACCAGGAGGGCAGCCCGCTTGAGCGATTCGGCAGGGGACCTGTCCCCTTTCCCCCACCTGAAGCTTCCATCGTAAAACTCAACAACGCGCTCCCCGTCTATGCTCCCGTACTCATCCCCCTTCATCCTGCTTATCTCAGCATTAAGAGCGGAGATTCTGCCCTCGCAAAGTCTCTCGAGCTGGACATACTCAGTTTCCATTTGTTCAAGCGCAGCCTTGGAGTCCCTCCGGGCGTTCACTATGTTTGAGAAAACCGATTGGTCCGAAGCGGAGATGAGCTCAATCGCATCCGCGAGATTCCCGAATTCACTTGGCTTTCCGCTCTCAGAGATTTCCTTCGTTATCCCCAGTGTTCTTGCATACTTGTTCCCCAGCCCATCTCCAACTGTCTGTTCCTTCTCGATTGCAGCGAGCGCCTCCTTCATGCTGTTGTATGCTCCGCTCGCTCCACCCGTGTAGTTCTTCATCCCTGCGCCGGCCCATTCGAGCCTGCTCGCCTCCTCATCAAGGACCCGCATCGCATCGTTCCCGCCTGCTGCGGATTCGGAGAGGGCGGCGAGCCCGAAGACCGTTCCTTCGGATTCCCTGGTCGAGGCTATGACACCGAAGAAAAGCCTGTTTGAGTCAGAAGAAACCATTGAATAGAAGAAACGCCAAAAGGAAGCCTCTGCCAACCTCTCCTTGGCCAGCCTCACGTCCCTGTCGCCCGCTTCAAAGCGCGCGAGGCTGCCTGAAAAGGCTTTCCGCTCCTCGTCGGTCAGGGCATCGATGACCTTTTTGCTTGTCACGTTGGCATCCCGGACCCCAAGCTCCCGGTTCCACCTGTAGGGCTCTTCCGGGTTCAGCAGCCATGTCGGGTCCCAGCCGTAGCTGTAGGTCGTTGGAATCTTCTCAATTTCGGAAAAACCGGAAATAGGCAGGATGAGCGCCGAGAGCAGCAGAAGAGCAAGGAGTTTTCGCATTACACCTCCCAATCCCTTTTTTCATGTTATTTATTTAAATCCGCGGTTGCCCAAGGAGTAGGGCGATCCCTTGCGAAAGCTTCAGGCCATAAACTTCATAGATGCCATCATCGAGGCTTCGGTAATCATAGTGATTCCGCTCCTGCTGGTCTCCAGGAACGTCGATGTGGCTTCAATCGGCCTTATCCTCGCGGCATCCCCCTTCGCGTTCCTCGTGTTCAGGCTCCTGTTCGCCTCGCTCTCGGACATCATGGGGATAAGGAAATTTTTCCTCCTGAACTCGCTCTCCAATGCAATCAGCACTGTTGCCTACCTCGTTGCGTCGAATCCCCTGGGCTACAGCATCGGTAAGATTTTCGAGGGTTCGGCGAGCGCCTCCATCTGGGCAGTCAACAGGACTGCCATCAGGAACCTCTCCAAGGAGCGGGACCTGGCGGTCGACTCGGCTAAGGTCAACGGGTTCAGGATTTTTGCCTACTTCGCAGCAACCCTCCTCATAGGCTACATGCTCCAGTTGCTGTCTTTCGAATCCGCCCTGGTTCTCCTCACGGTTTTCGGGGTGGCGAACCTCTTCGTCAGTCTGACCCTCAAGGAGGCTTCGTTCACCCGGCGCCCGAGCCTCAGGCGCGTGCTCTCGCAGCTCGACGTAAGGAAAAAGCCCGGCATCCTGCTCAAATGCTCCCTGGTAATGTCGCTCGCGACCCTGGCCGGCTCGTCGCTCTACAGGCTCGTGCTCCCGCTCCATCTCGCGGCCCAGGGTTTCGACTACGGGATGATAGGGGCCATCATAGCGTTCCAGTGGCTCGCAAGGGGCTTTTCCATATTCTATGCGCTGAACAAATTCTCAGTCTCCAGGCTCGTCTACCTGGGTGCACTACTCGTTGCCTTCTCCCTGGCTGCACTTCCATTCGCCCCGCCCCTTCTGGCTTTCCCGCTGCTCATGCTCTTCGGGCTGGGGATGGGCTCAGTTGAGATAATGTGGGAGAAGATGATATCGCATTCAATACACGGGAGCAAGACTGTGGGGAGCGACATAGGCATCATCCACGTGCTCCCGTCTCTCGCCTCGGTAATATCGCTCGGGGCAGGAGGCTTCCTCATCGGCTGGTTCGGCTTCGCCCCGCTCTTCGTCATTACCGCGGCACTTTATGCAGCCTACCTGCTGCTCGGGTTGAGGATGCTGAACTCGAACAGCAAATAGTTACTCGCTCGCAATTGCGTCAATCTCTACTTTCGCCCCCAGGGGGAGCTTCGCAGCCTGGAAAGCCGTTCTCGCAGGCGGGTCTCTCCTGAAAAAAGTCCCGTAGATTTCGTTCATTTTCGCAAAATCTTCCATCTCCGAGAGCAGAACAGTGGTCTTCAAGACTTTCTCGAGAGAACTGTCCGAGGCCTCGAGCACTGCCTTAAGATTCAGGAGTGCTTGCCTCGTTTGCTCCTCAATCCCTCCCCCCACCAGCTTTCCTGTTTCCGGGTCAACCGGGAGCTGGCCTGAGCAGAAGACAAAACCATTCGCCTTAATCGCCTGGGAATAGGGCGCCCCCGGAAGAGGAGCAGGAGCCCTGTCAGTCCTGATTATTTCGCGCTTCATAAATTCATCCATAAATCTTGTCGTGATGGTCGTAGTCCAGTATTCTCACAATCCTATTTTTTTCATCCACTGCGTAAGTAAGTACAAAAGATTTATCGATGTGGACTCGCCTTGCCCCGTGCATATCTCCGCGCAACGGTTTGAAGCGGAATGGATTCTCGAGAATCTGTTCGATTTTTTTGTCAATAATTCCTAGTTGTTCACGGTCCTTTTTTTCAAGTTTTTTGAATTTAACATCTGCTTCCTTGGAAATCTCAAGGGCATACGTCATGTTCATACCCCGTAGCGGCTAGAGAATTTTTCGACACGAATAAATTTGCCCTTCCGTATCCTGTCGAGTTTTTCAAGATACTCCTTTCTTGCCTCGGGTTCTTCGTCCACAAAAGATTTCATAAACATTTCGACTTGCTTGCTCATGTTTATTCCGTTCTCCTTGCAGAAACGGGAAAACCTCAGGTAAACGTCTTCTTCCACGTTGAAGGTTTTCATAGCCATACAATCACCGTATTTAAAGTTATTTATTGTTAAATAACGTTATTTAACTATAATATAATGCTTTCGGTAATCAATCAATCCTCCTAATCTTGCTCCCCACCACTATCCCATGCGCAATTGTCTCGTTCGCATCGAGCTCGAGCACGTATTTCGCCATCGATTGCGAGGAGTAAACTGCGCAAGGCTCTTCGGGGCAGGGCGGGGCATCCCTCGCAATCCTGACCACTTTCCAGTCCTTGTCCAGGAACACGATGTCTATGGGGAACTTCATGTTCTTCATCCAGAATTCAAGGTTCCCGGAGTTCTTGAACATGAACAGCATGCCGCAGTTCCCGCACAGCCCCTCTCGATACATGAGTCCCTGCTCCATTCCTTCTGATGTGAGGGGCACCTCGCATTTCACCAGCGTTCCGTCCGGAAGCGCGACAGTGGCGTTGCCCATTGGAAGAGCCTTTCCATTCTGAACCTCTGGCCCGAGGCAACCTAAAACCAGGAGGAGCGGCAAGAGGGCCAGCAATGTGCATCGCATGAAAGGACCTCGCGCGTGAGTAATAAAAACACTCCCTCCTAATCTCCTTTAATGTTCTTCACCCACCTGACAGTTGCCCTGCTCGCAGTCTATCTATGCTCATTTCCCCTCGCTCCCTCGCTCATCGCCTTCTATCTCCCTGACATAATCGACAAGGCCCTCTGGCCCCTCGGGATAACTGATGGAAGGGGATTCCCCCATTCCTGGCTCACCCTCGCCCCGTTCCTCATCTGGCTGGCTTTGGATAAGAAAAACAAGCTCCCACTCATTTTCGCAATCGGAATCCTCTCCCACTTCGCCCTCGATGTCCTCAACGACCCTGGAATCCCGTTCTTCTATCCATTCCTGGGCTATCAGGACCTCGGCATTTTCCAGGAAATCAAAATATTTTTCCCAAGCATCCTCTCCGGCTCGGGCCCCTGGTTCTGGGCAAGCGAGAAAATACTCACTGCAGAGGCCCTCTCGCTCCTCGCCTGCGTTCCGCTAAGCTATTTAATAATTAAGAAGAGAAAGAGTTAACGATGAAGCTCAACTATTCCCTGTTTGGCCTAACAGTTGTTTCTGTTGTGTTAGTTATTGTATTCTCATTACAGGGTATCGGCTACCCCATAAATGCGATGATGCTCCTGCCTGCTCTCATCGGTACTTCGATATTCGTCTGGATCAACGTTGAGGAACTGGAAGACTATTTTGGCCCAAACAAGTTCTGCAACTTTCTAATCGAAGCCTTGGGGCTTCCGGGCGCGCTCACCCTATCCATCGAAAAATACTTCATTAGGAATCCCCTGCCCGCCGTCATCTTTTACCTTTCGAACATAGTTTTCGTGTACATCCCGTTTTTCACTTCCATACGGCAGGGAGACGTTTTACTTCAGCTTTTTGTCGATTATCCGCCAGTTTACTTCTTAACTTGGATGATACAAATTTACTTGGGGGCAGTGCTCATACTCGGCCTCGTCGTGGTCGCAATTCGAAAAGACCTTGCGATCCTGATTGAGAAGAAGGAGCCCCTTCCATTAATCTCTTATATCGACAAAAACGTATCTGGATTGGAGGGTTTCATGGTAGCCGCTTCGTTTTTTTCATACCTTTATTACACCGGCTTGTTCTTCGTATGGATTCTTGATATCGTGTTTTTATGGAATTTGCTCGTCTCCCAATTTACGACGGGGTTATTCTAATGGTTGCCAAAAAAACTCAGCAAAAAATGACTCTCCTCTTCATAACCGGGAACAGGCACAAATTCCAGGAGGCCGAAAGCATTTTAAAAGAATACGGCGTAAAGATAGACCACGCCTCGCTGTCAGTCCCCGAGGAAAGGGGCGACGACTGCGAGGTGATTGCGGCTGCGGCCGCGCGCGCTGCGCACAGGGAACTCAAAAAGCCCCTGTTCGTGGAGGATTCAGGACTTTTTATCGAGTCCTTGAATGGGTTTCCGGGCCCCTACTCGGCTTGGGTGTTTTCCAAGCTCGGGTGCGAGGGAGTCCTGAATCTCATGACAGGCACCGTAAAAAGAGGCGCGCAATTCGTCACGGCAATAGGCTACGCGGACGAAAACGGGGTTAGGACTTTCGTTGGCACATGCCCTGGCTCGATAGCAAACGGGAAGCGGGGCTCAGCCGGGTTCGCCTACGATTCCATTTTCGTTCCAGAGGGATACAGCAGGACGTTCGCCGAGGACGAGAAACTGAAGGCGCGCGTTTCCCACAGGAGAAAAGCGCTAGAAAAATTCGCGGAATGGTTGAACGAAAAGCAATGAAACGGTTTCTCGCTCTCTGTTTGGGGGGTCAGGAGGAGCCTGAAACCTAGGGGGGCGGAACCCCCCTGGGTTCGGAATGGTTGAACGAAGAAAATCCGAAAAAAGGAAAACTAAAAGGCTGATACTATGGCGAAGATGCACTCTAAGAAAAAGGGAAAGTCGGGCTCGAAGAGGCCCTCGAGCAAAGTGGTCCCGGATTGGGTGGAATACTCGAAGGCGGAGGTCGAGGACCTCATAGGGAAGATGGCGAAGGAGGGGATGCCCTCTGCGAGAATAGGCCTCAAGCTCAGGGACTCCTACGGGATTCCGAGCGTGAAGAACATAACCGGGAAATCCCTCACGCAGATAATGAAGGACAGCGGGGCGAAGATGGAATACCCCGAGGACCTCATAAACCTAATCACGAAGGCGACCAGGATGAGGAAGCACCTCGATGCCAACAAATCCGATGTCCACAACAAAACAAAGCTCATTCACGTTGAATCAAAGATAAAGAGGCTCGTGCGCTACTACACGCGAGTCGGGAGGCTCCCCGCCAAATGGTCTTACGACCCACAGAAGGCGGCGTTGCTTGTTAAGTGAGGTGGCTTGAATGGTGAAAGGCAAGACCGTCGACAAATGGAAAACCAAGTCATGGTACGTCGTTTACGCTCCGGAGATGTTCGAGGGAAGGGAGATCGGCAAGATACCGGCTTTGGAGGACAAGGACCTCATGAGCAGGGTTCTCAGGGTCAGCCTGGCGGAGATTACCGGAGACCTCTCGCAGAGCTACGCCTCTGTGAGCTTCAGGATCAACTCAGTTAAGGGCAAGACCGCCCAGACGACCATGATCGGCCATGAGCTCTCCAAGGGCTACCTGAAGACCCTTGTCCGAAGGGGCAGGAGCGTCATAAGCGTTATCCAAGACGTGACCACGAAGAACGGAACCTCGGTCAGGGTCAAGGGAGTCATCTTCACCTCAAGGAGGGTGAGCACCCCCGTAGAGCGGGCATTGAGGTCCGAGGCGACGAAAGAGATTTCCGAGCGTTCAAAGGAGATGGCGTTTTCGCAGTTCGAGCAGGAGATTATATTCGGGAAGTTCTCCTCGCGGATTTTCAACAGGATAAAGAAAATCGCCCCTGTAAAGCGGGTTGAGATTCGCAAGACAGAGGTCAGCGGGGCACAATAGGCGCATCCGATGCACTACTCCACTCTCTCGTGGGAAGAGATTGAGAAGGCCAGGAAGAGGAATCCGGTAGTGATATTGCCGGTGGGGGCAGTTGAGGCGCACGGGAGGCACCTGCCGCTCGATGTTGATTCGCTCCTTCCCTTCGAACTTGCAAAAGAAGTGGGCGAGCGCACCAATTCCCTCGTCCTCCCTGTTTTTCCCTACGGGCACTGCTTCTCGCTGAGGGAATACTCCGGGACACTTTCGATTTCCCCGGAAACGCTCTCAACTGCAATTTACGAGATTTGCTCAGAACTCATCAGGAACGGCTTTTCGAAAATCCTCGTTCTCAACGGGCACGGCGGGAATTACTCCCCCATTAAGTATGCGCTCGAGAAGCTTGATTCCGAGGGCGAGGACTTTCAGGGCTGCATAGTCGAATGGTGGACCGTTAAGGAGCTTTCCGAACTCTGCCCGGACCTGGGCCACGCAGACGAGAACGAAGCGTCGCTCTACATCCACTACTGCCCCACGGACCTCATCAAGAGGGCGAAGCAGGAGTCCCGCAACTCCTATTTCGGTTCTCCCATCCCGCAGCCTGATGATGTTTTCGGCCCATCGGGCTATCGGGGGAAAGTAGAGGGCATCTCAAAGGAGAAGGGAAAGAAAATGGCGGGGATAATAGTTGGGAAGCTCGTGGAGCTGGTTGAAAGCGGCTTGGTGCTCGAGGAGAAAGAAAGCTTAAGGTGATTTTGATGCTTCCAGGAATGGGCGGGATGAACCCGAGGCAGATGCAGCGGCTCATGCAGCAGATGGGCATAAAGAACGAGGAGATAAAAGCGGCCCGGGTCATCATAGAAAAAGAGGGCGAGAAAATCATCCTAGAGGACCCCCAGGTCATGCTCGTTGAAATGCAGGGGCAGAGAAGCTACCAGATTTCCGGCAGGGAGAGGGCCGAGAGCGTCATAAGCCCCGAGGACGTGAAAATGGTCGCAGAGCAGACCGGGGCGAGCGAGGCGGACGCGAAAAAGGCCCTCGAGGAATCGGGCGGCGACATTGCGGAAGCGATAATGAAGCTCAAGAAGTAAGCCCCTTCTAGTTTTTCTTTTGTTTATATATTAAACATACATTTATTAAGTATTAAATATACACTACTTCCGGTGGACCCATGGCGCTAAACATAAACCTCGGAAAGCCCTACGAGGAATTCATCGAGACCATGATAAAGAAAGGATATGCAGGAAGCCAGGTCGAGGTGATTAGGCAGGCCCTTTCGCTTTACCGAAAACAAATGGAAGGAGAGGCAAAAGAGCACGCCGCAAAGGCCCGAGAGTCCGAGCCGATAAAGGCAGGCAAGCCGATGCCCCTCAAGGGCATAAAAGAGAAATTCGGGCTCGAGTAATGAAAGCTACTCCGCCTTTATCCACTTAAGCACTTCCTGTTCATCCTTCCTTACTCCATGGCCCCCGAAGTATTTCAGAATCACCCGCACATCCCGCTCCAAAAAATCATCTGCTTTCGGGTGGTTCAGGAGGACTGCCTGCCCCGCATCAATCAAGTAAGGCTCGCCCATGTGCATCAGTATGTTGTATTCGGAGAGGTCTGCATGGACAAGTTCGTGCGCATAAAGCTTTTTCATGAATCCGAGAATCGTCTCGAGCGTCTTCTCCGGGGTTTCCGTTCCCATCTGCTTCAGTGTCGAGTCCGGCATTCCCTCCTCGCCGATGAACTCCATAACAAGCACGTTTTTCTTGAACGTGATGGGCTTGGGAGCATTCACCCCTGCCTCCGAGAACATCACCAGGTTCCTGAACTCCTTTTTGGTCCAGGCGAAGACAATCTCCCCCTTGTTCTTCCTGATGTTCGAGAACCTCGGGTCGCCAATCATGTAATCCTGCATCTTCAGGAAATTGCTGGTCTCTATCCTGTAGACCTTTACTGCAGCATACCCCGTTTTAGTCGTAGCCCTGAAAACATCCGCCTCCTTCCCGGTTGCCATCGGATAATCCAGGCTCGTGATAACCCTTTTCTTTATGAAGTCGCTTAGGATGTGCATAGTCCTTAGGTCAAAAACAGAGCTCTCGAGCTTCCCCTTCTCCTTGAACTGCTTCTCCTCGCGGGCT
>JBFYLO010000033.1:0-5544 GCA_041305385.1 Microcaldota archaeon
AGGTTTATTTTTCTTGCTGCCAACTCCTTTGTGAATTCAAGCCATCCGCATTTGCAGTCGGCTTCTAACAACCCGCAACGATGGCGGTTTGTTTTAACCGCGCCGGGGATGGGATTTTTGGGCAGCCAAGAGACGAGACGTCTCTCCCTCGTTTCTTTCTTTTTTCCAAGGTTTTTTCTTTCTTTCAAGAAAGAAAAAAGCTTGAACCCATGCGGCCCGTGAGGACCATATGCTACCGGGGCAGCCCAAGTTTCCTCGGGCTGAATTCCAGGCATACGCGTTACCAGGTTCCGCCACCCCGGCAAAAACATCAAGACGAACACGAGGACAAATTTCCGCAGAAATTTGGCCGCATTGGAACGAGCAAAGCGATGGAGCAACCGAAGGTTGCGACAGACTTGGACCGAAGGTCCAAGCAGAGTTCCAATCGAGTTAGCAAATTCCAATACAAGAACAAACAATCGAAACAACACAAACCCGCAACGTGCGCCTCGGGGCGCAGTTTATTTTTTTTATTTTTTGCTTCGGGTTGTTCTTTTTTATTTTTTTCTTTTTCTTCGGATTTGTTTGCTTTTTGTTCCTTGTTCGTGCTTTTTGCTACCAGCATCGGGGATACGTCCCTTTTTTCATAATCACCTTTTCTGTTGTTGCGACAAGCCCCTTCTCCATCGACAGGGCGTTCTCCCAGCCGACGAGAGCTTTCCCGAAGGAAACGAGCTCGTCCTTGAGCGTGAATATGGCGACCTCATCGCCCTGCTTGAACCCTTTCTCCAGCCTCGAGGCTCCGGGTGCAGCCAAGGGCGCGCCCGAGCAAAGGGCCTCGACAGTCTGGTCGGACACCCATATTTTTTTCGCGGAGACAGCGCACTCGAAAGGGAGCATGCATTTGCGAATCTCCCTCTCGTCACCCTTCTCCTTCCAAAGCCAGCAGGCGTCACTCAGGTCTTGAAGCGAATGGGAATCCTTCTCGCTGAATACGCCGGCTTTCGTCCTTCTCAGCTCGCTCATGTGGGCTCCGCGGCCCGCGAGCTTTCCCATGTCAAAACACAGTTTGCGGACATAGGTTCCTGCCTGGCATCCTACCACGAAGAGAACTTCGGGTGAGTTAATTTCTAGAATATTAAGGTAATAAACCTTTCTCTTGCGTGGCCGACGAGCGACTGCCGAGCGAACCGGGGGAGTTTGGGTAAGCTCCCCGACGAAGGAAGCCATCGTGCGCCTGATTTTCTCCTCCGAGAGCTTCTCGTGGAATCTCATTTCGCAGACATATTCCTTGTCGCACTTCGCGAGGTGCGCCATGGCCCTTGTCGAGCGATTAACGCCCACTGGCAATACTCCGGATACCCTTGGATCGAGGGTTCCCGAGTGCCCTGCCTTGTCCGAATCGAGGATCCGTTTGGTCCATGCCGAGACCTCGTGGCTCGAGGGCCCCGGCGGCTTGTCTATGACCGTGACTCCGAGCTCCAGCAATTCGGCAACTGACCTCTCTTCGGGGCGCTTGCCGTACTGGGGATTGACTTCGAACTCTTTCTTGGTGACTACTTCGCCTGAACCCATGTCCTCATGCCAGCGCCTTTAGAGCTTCCTCGTCGCTACCGAAGTTTATCGTCTCTCCAGTCGGCTCGAGCTGACAGTTGTTGCACTTCCGCCTCTTCTTTCTGCCGGCGCACAGGACTTCGACAAACTTTTCATCGAGGACGTTAACCACGATGCATTTTTTCCCCGCATCCCTGCCGGCGTTCTTGACGCAAATTCTTCCCTTTTCCATTGAAGCCATCACACGCACCTCGTCTCAAACGAAATGGACAAATTTTCGCAAAAATTTCCAATTTTTGCCCCGAGGCAAAAATGGACATCATTTTCCCGAGAAAATGATTGTGTCCGCATTGGAATTGGCAAATTCCAATACAAGAACAAACAATCGAAACAACACAAACCCGCAACGTGCGCCTCGGGGCGCAGTTTATTTTTTTTATTTTTATTTTTTGCCTGTTCTTTTCCTTTTTTGCTTGTTTTTTTTTGTTTTTTGTTTTTTCTTTTTTGCTTCGGGCCGTTCTTTTTTATTTTTTATTATTGTGCCTCTTTGATTTCCTGACTGATTTCGCAGTGAGTATTATCGCATCGGCAATATCCTCGGGGGGTATCTTGTCGGTCTTTATTATCATCTCGAAAATGCCCCTGTCGCGGATGTCGATGCCGTAAAGCTGCCTGTAGCGGTTGACGTTGTCCCTGTCCCTTTTCCTCAGGTGCGAAAGGGCTGCCTTGGCGCTTATCCCCTCCCTCTTGGCAATCCTCTTTGCCCTTGTAACCTCGCCCGCATCCAGCCAGATCCGCAGGTCCGCCTTCTTCACTGTCCAGGGGCCGAGCCAGGTGGTGACCACGCAGTTTCCCCTGTTCGCGTCCTTCACCACCCTTTTGTCGAACTCCTTGTCGATTCTCGGGTCCTCGCTGGCCATCTTCTGGAATTCCATCAGGTCGACGCCCATGTCCCGGGCATAATCCTTGAATGTGTATTCAACGGCCCTGAGGCCGAGCCTCTTGGCGACTGTCTCGCCCACCGTGTTCTTCCCGCTCCCCGACATTCCTGCGATTGCGATTATCATTTCTTCTCCTCCGAAATGCCGAGGGCCTTCTTGATTTTCCCGACGGCCCAAAGCCCGAGCTGGGCGAAGAGCCCGATGAAGACCACTGCAACCCAGAACCATCCATAGGTGCCGAAAATGCTCCTGAGATTCGGGAACCCGCTGAAATCGAACCTGAGGAAGTTGAGCGGGAAAAGGGGAATCGAAACCGGGGTCTCGATTTCGAAAACCGGGAACTGGGATTTCAGGAACGAGGGCAGCACGAACAGAACCGGCAGCAGCACAAGGAGGGGCATGAACTGGTATTTCATCGACTCCATCATCAGCGTGGGAATCCTCTGCTGGTCCAGCTCGGCCTTTTTTATCTTCGAGTTGTCGCTGCTCTTTACAGCTGCGTAGTAGCGCTTGTTTATATCCTGCATCTCCGTCTGTATCTCCTTAACGCGAGTCGGGTTGCCGACCTTTTTCTGGACGACATAGGCAAATATCGCATAGAGCGCAGCCGTAATCGTAATGCAATAGAAAATAATCGAATACTGCGAGAAAGGCTCTACTTGCATCCCCAACGCGCCTCCAGAACTTTCCTCGCATCTTCCGCGGCACGCTCGAGCTTTCCGTCTGCGTTCTCGATTATGGCCGCCGGGGCTCCCGAGATTGCCGAGTATGCGAACAAGTATGATTTGTTTATGTTGATGATTTCCTGAATCTGCTCCTCAGTCTCCTGGTCCCTGACCCGGGTTGTGTCCTCCTTGCGCCTCCGTATGACGTCTTTGGGCGGGGAGGTTATGAGGACGAGCTGCTCTATCTCAACGCTTTCGAAAAGGACCTTTGAAAGCCCGGGCATGTAGCCGGCAGGCGTGCTGACGAGGGCATGCGTGTTGAGGATTATTTTGCCCTCCATCTTCCCAAGCGCTTTTGCAACCTGGGCCTGGAGCTTCTTCTGGTTCTCGAGAGGCATCTTGCGCATCTCGTCCCTGTTCTGGACGAACTTCTCCTTGAGGGCAATCTCCAGCATGAGGTCGCCGTAGTTTATCTCCTTGCAGCCCATTCCGGCAGTTGCTCTCGAGAGAACGGTGGTTTTCCCCGCGCCTGGAGTTCCAAGAACAATTATCATAACAACATCACCTCGAACTCGAATGTCCCTCGAGCGGCGAACCCCCACAGCGCGAGTCGGATCGCGCCTGAATGCTCCCCGAGCGGCGAACAGTAATCCCGCGGGGGCCGAACTGACCGCGAATGCGGGAGGAGCGTTATCATTTTCTCATCCCACGAAATTCTTGAGCTGGGGATACAGGTCGAACATACGCTGTGCGCTCAGCTCCTCGTACATCTTATGGAGAATGCCCACTGTAAGCAGGATGCCCGTGCCCGTGCCGAGAGCACCCGTGAGGTCGGCGAAGGTGGCGAGAAGGGCCACGAAAATACTGCCGAGAATCGTTATTGTGGGGATGTATTTCTCGAGAACTGATTCGATGACCCTCGGGTCCCTTCTGAATCCCGGGATCTGGAGGCCGGACCTTTGTATCTGCTTCGCCACGTCCTTGGCACCCATGTTCGTGGTCTCAATCCAGAAAACCCCGAATATCACGCAGAGCACAACCATCGATAGTATATAGACTATCACGTGGATGAACTCGGGTATGGCGAAGACAGGGGTCGCACTGCCGAGCAGGTTAATGTAGGCTTCATATCCGTTGTAAAGGGGGTTGAAATAAAGCGGGCTGATGTAGTATAAGAGCCCGTCGCTGAGCCTCCCAGTGCCGTCCACGTAGGCGATGTATGGCACGATGTCGGTCCCTGCTATGACGAAGGTCTTGCCCATGAGCGCCCTTGCCCACATCTGGAGGTTGAGCATCAGCGCCGAGGCCAGTATGACTGGTATGTTGGACACGTAAAGGAATTTTATCGGGTACCTTCCCCCGAAGCCCCTGGCTGTTCCGAACGAAATCGGGATTTCAACCTTCATGCCCTCCGCGTAGGTGACCACCAGGAACACGACCGCCGTGAAAAGCAGCGGGAGCATGACCATGAGCGCATTGGGAATTGCAGTGGCGCTCTTCTCCTGGGTCAGTATGCCCAGGAACGACGGGGAGTCTATGGGGAGCCCGAAGCCGGTTACGAGGGCGATTGTGCCCTGCACCACCGCAAGGGAAACTCCGGCAGCGATGAAGAGGCTGACTCCTGAGCCGATTCCGTGTTTGGAGACTACCTCGTCAAGGTAAAGGAGTATTATCGAGCCGAATGCCAGCTGTATGATTACAAATATCTGGGTGAGGAGAAGGCTCCCGAAAAGGACTTCATATCCGCTGCCCGGGGCGCCAAAAACAGTTATGTTGCCCGAGATGATGTAGATTGCGGACTCGAAAAAGCACAATGCCAGGGCAAGGAGCTTCTGCGTCCCTGTGAACAGGGCCTTGTCCGCAGGATTGCTGAGGTCGATGGATATGACTTTCGCACCGACGAAAAGCTGCAGGAATATGGACGCGAGCACGATGGGGCCGATGCCGGCGGTTATAAGGCTGCCGATTTTGCTCGCCATTATTATCTGAAGGAAATCGGACTGGCCAGAGGTGCTTGGGACGCCCACTGGATAAATGTGATACATGACAAAAAAGATGAGAAGCGCAATTCCGGTCCACATGAGCCTCTCATTAAGGACCGGCGACCGGGCAGGGGACTTGATCTCCGGAAGGAGTTTTATAATCGGCCTAAGTCCATCGAGTTTCATCAGATCACTCCGTCTTGGCCTCGCCTCCTGCTTTCACTATCCTCTCCTTCGCTTTTTCGGAAAAGGATTTGGCTTTGACCGCAACGGGGCTCTTGAGACTGCCTGAACCAAGGATTTTCCCTTCAAAAACCAGCTCGTGCTTTTCTCCGTTTTTCTTCAGGTCCCCCTGGTCAACCATCCTTTGTATGTCGTTGAGATCGATTGTCGGAAGGCATTTCTTCTGGACAGGCCTGA
>JBFYLO010000034.1:0-3549 GCA_041305385.1 Microcaldota archaeon
TTGCTATTTACGTCGTTTTGTAGGATATAATATTCGTTGGCCGTGTCCAAGGTTCCGCAGGCAGTGAGGCTCGTAAATGCAACAGCATCTACAGAAAACAGCAAGAGCAGAATTACTGCTAATGCGGAGCTGTTCATAATTAAAACCATCAGAATCAAATCTAATAAATCTATCATTCTCGAACCGAAATATGTTGTCTTGAGTTATCATTACCTCGATAGTTTATACATCCACTTTCATCCTAAACCGCGTTTTCCTACGCGCGCGCACGCGCGTTCGAAAGAAGGCTTTATAAATTTTATCCACCAAATAGAGTAGGTTTCAATGGAATTGTTGAGGATACCGGCTGAGCGAGTCGCCGTGCTCCTCGGAACTAACGGGGCGACCAAGAGGTTGATTGAGAGAAAAACCAAGACTAGGCTCGAGGTCGACGAAGAGGGGGCAGTTCAGATAATCGGGGGGCCTTTCGAGGAATGGAAGGCGAAGGAGGTCGTGACCGCAATCGGCCGCGGCTTCAACCCGGAGAAGTCCCTGAAGCTCCTAGACCCAGAGTGCTACCTCAAGGTGATTGACCTCAAGGATATCCTCGGTTCCCAGAAGCAGGTGCTCAGGCAGAAGGGCCGGCTCATAGGCGAGAAGGGCAGGACGCGCAGAATCATCGAGGAGACCTCAGAGGTTGACATGTGCGTCTACGGCCACACGGTTGCGCTCATAGGCGAGCTCGAGGAGCTTACTCTTGCGGAAGAGGCCATCGAGAAGCTCCTCAGCGGAACTCCCCACTCCGGCGTCTACAGGACCCTTGAAAAAGGGAGGAGAAAGATAGTGGAGAAGAGAATGGACCTCTGGAAGCGCAAGGACGAATAAAGCTGGGGAGCAGGGCGATTGTCTTTGGGCAACTCACACTAATGCGAGGGTGAAAAGAATGGCAAATGCTTTCGATGAATTCAAGGTGCACTCAGTAGCCGAGTTCTTCAAGAAGAACAGGCAGATGCTCGGTTTCTCAGGACGGGTGAGGTCGCTCACTACTGTTGTCCACGAGTATGTGACCAATTCGCTCGATGCCGCGGAGGAGGCGAGCATGCTTCCCGACATCCTCATTGAGATAAAGGAGATGCCTGGCGAACACTACCTGGTCCGGGCTGAGGACAACTGCACCGGGATACCCCACAAGCACGTTGGCAAAGCCCTCGGGATGATGCTTGCCGGCACCAAGTTCCACCGCTACATGCAGCAAAGGGGCCAGCAGGGGATAGGCGCCTCGGGCTGCACGATGTTCTCCCAAATCACGACTGGAAAGCCAGTTCATGTGAAGTCAGGGACAGGAGACGGGAAGGTTTTCGAGTGCGACATGTCCATCGACCTCAAGACGAACCAGCCTAAACTCTCCAACTACATCGAATACCCGGGGAATTTCAAGGGGCTCTCCATTCAGGCTGAATTTGCGGAAGTTAAATACGACAAGAGCACCCACGGCGTCTACGAATACCTGAAGCTCACTGCCATCGCCAACCCGCATGCCCAAATCACCCTAATCGAGCCAACTGGCGAGAGGACCGTGTTCCCGCGCTCCACTGACCAGATTCCCAAACAGCCGAGCGAAATCCTGCCCCACCCGCTCGGGATAACCACCAATGACCTGATTGAAAAGGCGCACCACTCGGTCTCCCGCAAGCTAAGCTCGTTCCTCACGACCGAGTTCTCCCGCGTGAGCAACGACAAAATAAAGGAAATCGACGCCGTGGTCAATGAGGGAAAGCCGACCGACAGCTTCGAGTACGTGAATTTCGAGAAGAAGCCCTCTGAGCTCAAGTGGCCAGAGGCCGAGAGGCTCATTCAGGCTTTCCAGAAAGCCAAGTGGATTGCCCCTTCCACGGATTCGATTACCCCGATCGGAAAAGAGCAAGTTGAGAAATCCCTCAAGAACATCCTCAACCCGGAATTCGTCTCGGTTACCGAGCGGAAGCCGAAGGTCTTCAGGGGCGGGGTTCCCTTCATGGTGGAGGCCGCAGTTGCATATGGCGGGCAGGCAGGCACGAAGACCGCTAATGGCACTGGCGGCGACATAATACGGTTCGCCAACAGGGCCCCGCTCCTCTTCGATGGCGGGGGATGCGCAACCACCGAGGCAGTCAAGACAATCGACTGGAAGCGCTACGACATAAAGGAGTTCGACTCCGAGCCCCTGACCGTGTTCATCAACTTCGTTTCCGTCTATGTCCCCTATACCGGGGCCGGAAAGCAGGCCATCTCGCTCGAGGAGGAGATAATAACCGAGATTCGCTATGCGGTGATGGAAGTCGCCCGGGACCTCCAGCGCTATGTCCACGGGAAGTACAGGGCGCACGAGCGGGAGAACAAGATAAAGGCAATCATGAGGTATGTGAAACAGCTCTCGGCAGACCTTCCTGACCTCGCGGGCGAAGGCAAGCCCGAGCAGCTTGAGGCTAAGCTCATCAAGCTCATTGAAACGAAATACATGGAAGGAGAGCTCGAGGGCGAGGAAGGGGAAGCGGGCGAGAACGGCGAGCTAAAGAACGGAAAGCCCGACGAGAAGGACGATGTCGAGGAAGAGGAACAGTAATGGGTGATGCTTATGGTTGAATCAAAAAACACGGTTAAGAAGCTCGAGAATCTCGGGATCGACATGGTCGGGGAGATAAAGGGGAACCAATCCCCCACATTCACCACGAAAGTCCGCAGCAAGGGCAACGTCCTCTATGACGAGGGGCTGGGCTACATCAGGCTTGGCGACAAGAAGGAGAAAAGGACGTTCGTCAATGTGGGGCAGGCCAAGAAATTCATGCAGACTGTCGCGGTTGCGAACAAGTGCAAGAAATTCCTGAAGGAGAACTCGCACACCAGCATCAGGGGCCTCTTCTACCAGCTCAAGTTCAGCCTCGGCGAGGATTTGGAAGAGGAGATGTTCAGCGAGCAGGAGGAATCGAACCCGCTCATTGAGGACCTCGAGGTCGCCCTCAACATAAAGAGGGAGGACCTGAACCTCAACACAGACCGGAAGGGAGTGGTCGCAGGCGGCCTCGTTCTAAAAGACAAGTTCGGGGGCAGGGAGGACAAGATTGACTGCACGAAGCAGGGAAGGAGCGGTTGGATGATTCCCTCGGACGTTGACAATGGAATGGAGTTCACCAAGATTGATGCGGATTATGTCCTCGTTGTGGAGAAGGACGCCCTCTGGCAGAGGCTCAATGAGGACAAGTTCTGGGACAAGGAGAACTGCATTCTCATCACCCCGAAAGGGCAGGCCTCCAGGGGTTGCAGGCGGTTGATTCGCAAGCTTGCAGACGCGAAGCTCCCGGTCTACTGCTTCACCGATTGCGATGCCTGGGGATGGTATATCTACTGGGCGATAAAGAGCGGAAGCATGAACCTCGCCTACCTGGGAAACGACATCGCCACGCCGGAAGCCAGGTTCATCGGGGTCACCATGCGCGACATCCAGGACTACGATTTCCTGAAAAAACTGACGATCAAGGCCAAGGAAGTCGACATCAAGAGGGCAGAGGAGATGCTTGCCTACCCATGGATAAG
>JBFYLO010000035.1:0-2717 GCA_041305385.1 Microcaldota archaeon
TGTTCGTTTCGTATGGCTCGTCGCAGGCCGTAGAACTCGAAGCGTAGGGCGACTGCCTCGCGATGATCGGCTAGTTGTAGTTCGATGCGTGGTTGCTTGGCGAGGAGCAGCGCACAGTCTAGTAATTGCTCGTTGTAGGCTGCAATACGGGTTGGTTTGGACATTGGGGCGATCTCCTGGTGAGTTGGCGGGGGTTGCGCTGGGTGTTTTCGGTGCAATGTGGGTATTATGCCGGGGTATTGAGAGGCTGTCAAGGGGGAGCAGGTGAAACTTCCGGTGATATTTTACGGGATAGCTGGTTGGTTTCCTTCGATTTACCCCGATTTCCTTCCATAGTTCGATAGGCATTGGGGGTGGCTCTCCCTATGTCCTCGGGGTTTTCATTCTTCCCCATTCTTCCTCTCCCTCCTGCTTCCTCTCCCTCCTCTCCCTGTAGTAGTCTTTTAAAAAAAATATAAAAAGAAGAACAGAAGAACAGCGGCAGTGGGAGTGTGCAGGAGAGAGGAAGACCTCGGGAATTATAAAGTATTAATCCCGAGGATAAGGAGGGAGGGAGAGGGGGGGTAAGTGCCAATCGGACTAACGAAGGAAATCGAAGGAAATCGAAGGAAATATTGCGGGAAGTTTGCCTCTGTGCGCCCCGAGCGCCAGGGGGCAATGCGACCCAGCGCCAGCGCCAGGGGACAACTGGGCAAAGCCCGAGCGCCAGTGCCGGGGTGCGGTGGGGGAAGGCAAAAAAAAATGCCCAGGCTGGTTAGGCCTGGGCGGGGGTTTTACCACTTTCCTGGGTTTTTTGGCACTGGTTGTTGTAAGGCTGTTTTCCAAGCAACTTCCCAGACATATTTGGCTGCGGCGAGTTCATTTCTATCGAAGGATTCCCGGATTTTATATCCTTCGGCTGTTTGTTGTTCCAGCCACTCTTCAAAAGCTTGTTTCATCTTCAATCTCCTTTCCCGGCTTTCGCCGGGACATTGCCTAGTTAGGCATTCGGATTAAAGGTCTCATCCGTCGCATTCGCACCGAGTTTCTTCTCGGCCCTTGCGGCATCGATGGCAGCCTTCATGAAGGGTTTCGCCTTCACTTTGGCCTGACCTTCTTCGTCCATCGCTTGATATTGTTCATACCATGCTTTGGCTTGTGCCGGCTTTTGCTTGGCTTGCGTCGCCAGGATCTGGTACGCCCGCTCAATCAAGGCTTCAACGCTTCCGCCGTCGCCCTTGAGGTTCCAGCTTCCGCCTAACATCCCATCATAAATCCGGTCGCACATCTCAGCCTTTTCTTTGCCGAACGTATCCCCGGATTTGGCATCCCCGAATTTCTGCTCCATGCCATGCCGAGCCGCTGCACAATCAATCCAGACATTCGCGGGTAATTTGCTCATGTCGTAATCACGCGTCAGCTTTGCCTTGGCATAATCAATATGCAGGGTTGCGCCGTTCCACTTCAGTTCTTGGGTTTTCATGCTTTTAACTCCTATCAATGTTCCATGAGTCCGTCATGGCGCGGTCAGTCCCGCGTGAACCATTCGCCGCATCTGTTTCCGTTTCCGCTTTGTTAAAGAACGTATCCATCAACCACAATGTCAGTATACATCCGACGCGAAAGAACGCAAGTTTTTTCTGCATATTTTTGCAAAGTTTTT
This sequence comes from Microcaldota archaeon, assembly GCA_041305385.1. Classification (GTDB taxonomy): domain Archaea; phylum Micrarchaeota; class Micrarchaeia; order Burarchaeales; family JAKAKT01; genus JAKAKT01. The sequence goes on from JBFYLO010000035.1 coordinate 1,643, forward strand.
TCTATGGGCTGATAAGTTTCGTTGATGGCCCTCCCCCCATGCAGACGCCCGGTGGAGGGGGGAAGGCAACAAGCGGAATTTTTATAGCTAAATAATAAACCTCGGGAATTATCTTGTGTAATCCCCGAGCATTCCTCCTCCTTCCTCTTCCCCTCCATCCCCGCCCCGCATATACTCCCCTCCATGCAACTAGCTTCCACGCCCATCCCCACCCAGTCCCCGAACCTGCCTCCGGCCGTGGCCAAGCTCTCGCACGCCCACGACGCGATTTTGAACTGGCTTTTGCTCAATCCCTGCTGCACCCTGCGCGAGGCCAGCGACTCACTAGGCTACTCCGTGCCTTGGTTGTCCCGGCTCATACACACGGATATTTTTCAGGCTGAGCTTCAAGCGCGCCAGGGCGAGGTGTTTGTAGGCGTAACCAACGACATCCCAGCGAAACTTCGCGGCCTCGCAGACATAGCCATTGAGAAAGTCACGGAGCACCTGCTCGCTACTGAAGAGCCTCAGTACGCACTTGACGTATTCGACAAGACGCTGACTAAGCTCGGCTATGCTCCGCAAAGTGCGCGCAACCCCGGCGGACCCTCAGGCGGCGTTACACAAAACGTGTTCATGGTCTCGCCAAGCGACCTGGCCCAGGCTCGCCAGATGTTTGTTTCCCCGCCGCCCCAAGGCGTTACCTATGACTCTGCCAGTGAAGAATCTCCGCTGGGCGCGATACTCCTCGACGCCGCCCCAGTTCAAAACCCGCCAGAGACCTCGGGGCAGGAAAGCCTTGGGGGTCAAGTATGAACGCGCAGGACACGCGCATTTCGCAGGACTTTTCTCCGTTTACTCGCCCGGGCCCTGGATTCACTTCCTCGACGACTCCGGTGCGCGGTGGTGCCAGCCCGACGCCGTGGCTAGCAGAAGCGACGGAGGAATTGTTATTCTCGAGTTCAAGTACTCACACACTCGAGATGCCTGGATGCAACTTAGAACTCTCTATGAGCCACTCATTGCCCACCTTCATCCTGGAAGTGACATCGCGGTACTCGAAATCTGCAAGTGGTATGATCCCCTGGAAGCTTTC
>JBFYLO010000036.1:0-16665 GCA_041305385.1 Microcaldota archaeon
TTGTTTGGAAGACAGTCGAGAAGGACGGGGTGGCCCCAGAGGGCTTCTTCGTCACTTCAAACCGAAGGACAGAGCTCCTGCTGGATGGGAACTGGGCAGGAGTGAAGGGGATTCGGATGGACGGGTTAGTCGTGCTCTCGGGCCGGGTCCCCGAATGCAGGATTCTCAGGGAACTGAGGAAAGGCGAGAAGGTGCTGATGAAACAGGATTCCAGCCCGAAAGAAATCCGAGAGCACAACCATAACTCAGAATCCAAATCCGGCGAGTTCTCGTTCTTCTCCTCCCCGCTCTCAGGGGAGCGCAACGTGGCGGCGGAGGCCAGGGCCCTTGCCGAGGAGATGAGGCGAGTGAGGAAGAACGGAAAAAAGATACTGTTCGTGTGCGGGCCTGCTGTTGTGCACTCCGGCGCTCGCGACCACTTCATCAAAATAGTCCGGAAGGGCTGGGTGGACGTCATTTTCACGGGGAACGCATTCACGGTCCACGACATGGAGGCAGCGCTTTTCGGGACTTCCCTCGGCGTTTCGGTGGAAACAGGCGAGAATGTCCCCGATGGTCATTCAAACCATATACGGGCAATCAATCGAATCACCGATGCGGGCGGGATTTACGAGGCAGTGAAAAAAGGAGTGGTGAAGGAAGGAATCGTCTTTGAGACCATCAAGAAGGGAGTTCCCCTCGTAGTTGCCGGTTCAATCAGGGATGATGGCCCCCTGCCCGAGACGATTCGCGATGTCTGCAAGGCGCAGGAGGAGATGAGAAAGCACCTTGAAGGAGCGGGGCTCGTGGTCGTGGTCGCAACCATGCTCCACGGCATTGCAACGGGAAACATGACTCCAGCTGAACCGAAATTCGTCTGCGTTGACACGAACATGGCGGTCGTGAGCAAGCTCGTCGACCGAGGGAGCGACCAGACCAAGGGAGTTATCGCGAGCGCGAACGAATTCCTGGGAGAGCTTGAAAAGGCGCTCTGAGGACTGGAAACCCGCCCCCTTCCGGTTCATAAACGCCTGACCTAAAATAACATGCGGGATTAGCTTGGCGAAGACAAATTTTTCCGAAAAATTTGGCTGCATTCGGGCGAGCGGAGCGATGCCGAATCAAACCAAACGAAACGAAACTGACGAGGGCACAGCAATCGAGATTCACGAGCCCGGGCGAGCTCCGGCCTTCGGGAAGGTGAAAATAAACGAGGATGTAATGGGCATTCTCGAAAGAAGGGGGATTTCAAGGCTCTACTCGCACCAGGCGAAGGCCGTTTCCGAGGCCAGGAAAGGAAAGAACGTCGTTCTAATCGCCCCCACAGCCTCCGGGAAAACCGAAGCATACATGATTCCAGTTGCTGAGGCGGCCCTCGAGGGCTGCAACTCGCTCCTCATCTACCCCACCAAAGCGCTTTCCAGGGACCAACTGGAGCGGGTCCGCGAATTCTCGATTTTGGGAGTCCGGGCGGAAGTCTATGATGGCGATACGAGCGACTACCACAGGAGGAAGATTCGCGAGAGCTTCCCCCACGTCCTCATAACCAACATGGACATGCTCCACTACATCCTTATGAATAACAGGCTGTTCTCGAAATTCCTCTCGAGGCTCAAGTATGTGGTTGTGGACGAAATCCACTCCTACAGCGGAATCCTCGGCTCGCACGCTTCCAACGTCATGAAGAGGCTCAAGAGAATCACGAAAATTCTCGGAGCGGAGCCCCATTTCTTCGCCTGCTCTGCCACGATTGCGAATGCACAGAAGTTTTGCGAGATGCTGTTTGGCGAGAGTTTTGATGCCATTGAGGCGGACGGAGCCCCCAAGCCCCCAATCACGCACATCCTCCTCAACCCGAACTCGAGCTATACCACCGCAAGCCTCAAAATATCGGAAAAGCTCCTGAACTCCAATTCCAAGCTCCTCGTTTTCGGGAACAGCCACTCGGTGGTTGAGCGAATCGGCCTCATGGCGAGGAAGAAAGGGCTTCCGATTCGGGTTTACCGGGGAGGGCTTGACCAGGAGGAAAGGAAGAGGCTTGAGCGGGAATTCAAGGCGAGCAGATATGGCGCCCTTGCGACCACTTCCGCCCTCGAGCTGGGGATGGACATCGGGACAGTTGACTCGGTGATTCTCGCAGGATTCCCTGGAAGCATCACCCGCATGAGGCAGAGGGTGGGGAGAGCAGGAAGGAAAGGGCAGGGCGCGAAAGCCTACTTCATCCCCAGGGACAATCCCCTGGACCAGTATTTCTTCGAGAACACGGGCGAATACCTGAGGGGGGAGCCTGAAAGCTGCTATGTCAATCCCGCGAACGAGCAGGTCGCTTTCATGCACGCACTTGCGATGATGCGGGACTACCCTGCGAGAGAGGAGGAGATAGGGGAGAAACTGGCGAGCAGACTCCTCGAGCAGGAACTGGCCCGGGAGTGGGCAGGGGCGTTCATCCCGACCAAGAAGGGGCTCGACAGATTGAGGGCGGCAGGGATTCGGGGAAGCGCGGACCCGGTTCGGATTTACGATGTCGAGCAGGAGAAGTTCATCGGGGAGCGGGAGGAGCACATCGCCCTCAGCGAGCTTTTCCCAGGGGCAATCTATCTCCACGGGGGCGAGAGATACGAGTCCGAGGGGCTCGACTTGGAGAAGAAGGTCGCCTATGTGCGGAAGGCGCAATTCGAGGCAGAGGAATACACAGTGGCCTTAAAGGAGAAGAACGCGGAAATCGAGGAGGCTGAGAAGGAGAAGAACTCCCTCGGGCTCAAGTTCAGCTACGGGGGCGTCCACATCGCCGAGCAGGTCTATGGCTACGTTGTGAAGGACTACATCAAGAACACGATTGTTGGGAGGCGCAAGCTCGCCCACCCGCTTCATTACGAATTCGACACATCCGCGCTCTGGGTCGACTTCCCGGAGGATTACCCGGTTTCCATTCGCGACTTCGGGGACGGGCTCCACGCAGTCGAGCACATAACAATTGCCATGATGCCCGCCCTGACCGGTGCGGACCCAAGGGAAATCGGCGGCCTGAGCTATCCTGCTGGGAGGATGTACATTTACGATGGCGCGCCAGGGGGCTCGGGAGTAACTGGCGTTGCGTTCGAAAGGATTGAGAAGATAATGAAGATGGCTTTTTCAAGATTGAAGAAATGCAGGTGCGAGAATGGCTGCCCCTCCTGCATCCTCGACCCCCAGTGCGGGAACAACAACCGGTTCCTGAGCAAGGAAGCGGGAAAGGAGATTTTCGGGAAAATATTCACTTCAGGATAACATCAGGTCCTAAAACGGTAGTGAACGGGGTCGCATAGGGCGTAATTTCCAAAATCTTCCTGTCCACGTCGTCTGCTTTCCCATGCTGCTTATTTTTCCGCAGTTCGTCTGAAAGAGCCGCCAGCTCAATAATCGCGAGTGCGTAAATTAAAGGGGCCTTTAGGTTACCTGTTGTTTTGTAATAATCAGCAGCCTGCGAATACAGTTCACTGGCCGTTTCATGCTGGCCCATTCGAGAAAGCTCAGCGGCAAGCTCCAGGCGGCCCTTAATTGCGTCGCTGCACCGGGCAATAATCTCCGGGATATCCTGCTTTTCGTAAATCGTCAAGGGATCCGCTTCACTGAGTTTTACAACTGTTTCGATATACAGCTCGGCAGCTTTCCTGCTGTTTTCAATTGCCCGTACACGCTGTCCTTTTTCCATGTTGTCATTAGCCACGCGGTCATAGAGCTCTGCTGCTTTTGCTTTTTTCTTGAGCCCGGAAACATCCCTCGAGGTTCTTGTGTATTCGGCAAGCACATCCGCTCGCTGCAGTGCCAATGCAGGGCTGTTACTGGCTAAATTCTGCATTACTGCAAGCTTAGTCCTGTTCATCCAGCCAGTGTTAATCGCGACATTTTCAACCATAACTGCACCTTAAACTAACTCACAAGTAGCATTAATTTATAACAAAACCATTATTTAAAGCTTCGCTTTTTGCTAGCAGCGGGTTTGGATGTAATCATTTACTTAAAGCTTATCCGTCTAATATGCCTCTGAAAGCATGAACTGGACAAATTCAGGTAAACTGCCCAAGAGAAAGGTTCCGTTCGATGTTCCGCCATCTCTCACCCTGCCAGTTGTTCTTCAAAATTTCAGTAGTTCCAGTCAAAACAGTCGGGGGGCGCGTGAGTTTAGACATCCTAAAACATTTGCCCCTCCAGAGAAAAGGCTAATCAATTATGCGGCAGTCAGCCTGACAGATAGCGTTTACGGTGATATAAAATCGATAAAGTATGCCAGCAAGATAGACGAAAACGGGCCAGCCGGCATTCGGGAATCTACGCAACTTGAACTCGAGCGCTTGATATTCAAAATGCTGGCCTTATGTCCAGGCGAGACTTGCGAAACCGCAGTCAACTTTCTAAGGAGGATAGCCAAAAAGGCAGCGCGTCTCAACGTCGAGGTCTCATTCAAAATCGATACTAGTCCGCAGATATTCTTCTCCGCTGCGACGCCAGAATCGTTTTCTAACATGCGGCTTAGAGGAGACCTAAAAAAGCAATATGCCCCAGTCATAAACGGAGAAAGACAATTTGGCGAGAACTTTTTCACAGAACTCAGGTTTGGGCGTCCAAACCACAACGTGAACTGGGGAACAGTTAATTTTAGGTGGAGAGACTCAGAGGAGTTGTTCCTCCGCAAACACGGCTCTTCTCCGCCAGAGTTGAATCCAGACCTGCAGCTTCAAAATAGCGTCCCCTGTTTCCAATTGACTCAAAGTGAGATGTCAGGTCTGATATCGGCTTTAAGAACCGGGAGGATTGGCATCAATTCAGTCAAGCAGGAGGTTGAACCGAACTCGGAGCAGGTTTACGAACTCTTGAATGCCCTTTTCCAGCACTCACCTTCGAAGGATGCAAAAAAAATTGTGAGCTACCTGAACAGCCTTGTGAAATTGGCACAAAGCGAAAAGGCGTTACTCGTGTTTTCAATCGCCCATAAGAATAACAAACCCGATTTGATATACTTCTCCATATTGGACATTGGCGAGTTCCTTCAAAACGCATGCATCGGCATATTGCCCAAAGGAAGAATAAAGGCATTCCCCCCAGTAGTGCCTGGAACAGACAACAGGCTTGTCGAACCAGGCATTTTTACTCATCATAATCTCCCCTAGCTCTAAAAATTCCGCCTGGCTAGCTTATCCAAATGCAGATTGGCCAATATTTTAGCCCATTAGCTTTCTAAGGGCAAAAGCCCCCTAACCCTAATTTACGCCCCACAATCTTCCCTTTCCGATTTTTGGTAAAACTTCAGCGCGGTTCTCGACTGTCAGGCATAATATTTAAGTGCCTTTTGTTCCAATAACATTTCTCTTCCTAAGTCATACGAAGTAATACCGGGAGGTGCCGCACATGCCAGAAAGCAAGGGATTGGTCGGCCTCAGGCCGAGGGACAGCGAGACTGCGAAAATCTTTGCCGCTCCCCCATACGATGTCATAACTTATGGGACTCCGCTTCAGAAAGTACTCTCGAGCAGGCAGAACCTCATTCACGTTCACCTAAGGCCTCCCGAGGAAGGCGATGCCAGGTACTCGAATGCGAAGAAAGCGCTCGATGAGTTCGTCTCAAAGGGCATGCTACTCCGCGAAAATGAGCCATCCTATTATGTTTACAGGCAATCCGCAAAAGGCCTTGACAGAATCGGGGTCATCCTTGCATGCAAGGTCTATCCCTACTCAGAAGGACAAATCATAAGGCACGAGAAGACCTTCGATGACAAGGTCCTCGACAGGAAGAAGCTCTATGAGGCGACAGGCTACCAGATAGGGGTTGTTTTCAGCGTGATGGAGGACAAGAAGGGCGAGCTGCTGAACACGCTGAAAGAAGTCTCGAAGGGAAAGCCCCTCTACTCGTTCATGACTGAATACAGCGGAGCTTCGGACATGGAGGGAGTGAACAACGGGGTCTGGAGAGTTCCCGAGAGTTCGGAGATGGGCCAAAGGATAAAGAGCGCGGTTGCGGGCGAGCCGGCCTATATCGCGGACGGGCACCACCGCTACCACTGCGCAGTCGTGATGGGCCACCCGTTTGTCCAGATGTACATCTCGCCCTCGTCGAGCGCCAGGATTCAGGCCTATGACAGGGTGGTCGGCTCGGTCAAGAAAGAGGACCTCGACGCGCTCCCTGAAAAGGTGAAGGGCAAGTTCGACGTCAAGCCGGGGAAGAAGCTCGAGGTTCCGAAGAAGCACGAAATCATCTTCTACTTCCAGGACAAAATTTTGATTTTCAAGGCGAAGAAAGAGTTCCTCAAGAGCCTTGAGAAAGACCCGGTTGCGAAGCTCGACTGCAGCATCCTCCAGAACCACATGCTGTTCCCGCACCTGGGGCTTTCATCCCAGAACATCAAGGACAAGCACTACTTCAACTACTTCCCTGGCAGCGAAACGGGCTTCGATTCGATGAAGAGGCTCGTGGATTCAGGGGAATACATGTTCGCGGTCTCGCTTGCGCCAGTGGAGTTCCCGGAGCTCAAGGCAGTCGCGGACATGGGCATCAAGAACCCGGAGATAGTCATGCCGCAGAAGTCGACGTATTTCTGGCCCAAGCTGTTGAGCGGGCTGACGTTGTACAGATTCGGCTAAAGATGAGGTGACAAAATGGAAAACGAACACAAAATCCTGTACGTCCCCGGCCCCATCGAGGTCAAGAGGGATGTGCGGGAGGCTTGCGCAAAGCCTATGATAGGGCACAGGACCAAGGACTTCAAGGCCCTGTATGCTAACATCAAGCCCAAGCTCAAAAAGCTTCTTTACACAGAGAACGCGGTGATGGTTTCGACTTCGAGCGGCAGCGGGTACATGGAGGCCGCAATCAGGAACCTCGTGGGAAAGAAGGTCCTCAACTGCGTGAACGGCGCATTCTCGAAGAAATGGTACGACATTGCAGTATCCTGCGGGAGGCCTGCGGACAAGCTCGAGGTCCCCTCGGGGAAGGCGATAAAGCCCGAGATGATTGACGAGAAGCTCAAGACCGGCGCATACGATGCAATCTGCATCACCCACAACGAGACTTCGACAGGAGTCATGAACAACCTCGAGGAGCTCTCGGCAGTGGTGAAGAAATACCCCGAGGTCATGTTCCTAGTGGATGCGGTGAGCTCTGCCTCAGGGGCGAAGATTGAGGTGGACAAGCTGGGAATCGACATGATGCTGACGAGCTCGCAGAAGGCATTCGCCCTTCCCCCAGGCTTGGCTTTCGCAGCTGTCTCGGAGAGGGCGTTCAAGAAGGCGGACAAGATGCCGGGGAGAGGCTACTACTTCGACCTGATTGAGCTCAAGAAATCCTATGACAAGGACGAGACCCCGTATACCCCCGCGGTTTCCCTGATGTACGGGCTCGACCACCAGCTCGACAAGATGTTCAAGGAGGGCCTTGACGCGAGGTTCGAGAGGCACAAGAGGTTCGCGAAGAAGACCCACGGCTGGGTGAAGAAGATGGGCTTCGAGCTGTTCCCGGAGCCTGGCTACGAGTCAGTCACGATGACTTGCATCGTTGATACGAAGGGAATGGACCTCAAGAAGATGCAGGAGCTGATGGGCAAGAAGGGCTTCTCGACGGACAAGGGCTATGGAAAGATGAACGAGAAGCTCGGTGCCGAGGGGAAGAAGCTCACTTTCAGGATACCGCACATGGGAGACACGACTGACCAGGACCTCGACGAGCTCCTAGCGGCTTTCGAGGAAGTGATAAAAACACTTTGAGGTGATTTTGATGGCGCAATTTAAGGTCTTGATAACGGATAAGCTCTCGGATGAGGCGCTCGCAGTCTTCAAGAAGCACCCGGAAATCGAGGTGACTGTGAAGACAGGCCTGACCGAGGAGCAGCTGGTGAAAGAGGTCCCTGCCTACGATGCTCATGTCATAAGGAGCGGGACAAAAGTAACTAAGCCGGTGATTGAGGCTGCAACCAGGCTCAAGGTGATTGGAAGAGCCGGGGTGGGAGTGGATAACGTTGACAAGGAGGCTGCGAAGGCGAAGGGCATCGCAGTCATGAACACCCCGCTCGGCAATGTCAACAGCGCGGCTGAGATGGCCGCTGGAATGATGATTTGCCTTGCCCGCAACATCCACAAGGGCCACGCCTCCATGAGCAAAGGCGAGTGGGACAGGAAGAGCTTCACTGGCAGAGAGCTCAAGGGCAAGACCCTTGGAATCATCGGGGTCGGGAATGTCGGGGTGATTCTTGCAAAAATCGCCCAAGGCTTTTCGATGAAAGTGGTCGGCACGACCCGCTCGAAGCCAGCGGCTTTTCTGGATGGGTGGGGAATGGAGAAGGTGAGCCTTGACGAGCTTCTCAAGCGCTCGGACTTCATCAGCATGAATCTCACCCTTGCTCCAGAGACAAAGAACACTCTCGATGCACCCCAGTTCGCGAAAATGAAGAAGGGAGTCTGCATAATAAACGCCGGCAGGGGCGGGCTGGTTAATGAGAAGGCGCTCGCGGAAGCGATAGAATCAGGCCATGTGGCAGGAGCAGCGATTGACACCTGGGAGGCAGAGCCTCCTGCAAAGGACAACCCGCTCCTGGGGATGCCGCAGGTCCTCATGTGCCCGCACCTCGGGGCCTCGACAGTCGAGGCGCAGGAGAACGTCGGCATCGACATCGCCAACCAGGTTGCAGATGCCCTGAAGAACGGAAAGATAGTCAACTGCGTGAACGGGATAAAGGAGATGAGAAAAGTTTAGCTGCGCGAGAGCTGTTCAAGCATTCCGGGCACGTCGGTAAAGATGACCTTGCACCTGTTCGCCTTAATTGAACCTTTCGAATCCTTATATGAGACCACGATTGCTTTCTTTGGCTCATATGCGTCTATAAAAGAATGCAGGCTTCTTTCGATTTCGTCCGGTTCTGCCGAAAGTTTTACCTCGATTGGAACGACTTGGCCCTCCAGCTCAACCACGAAATCGACTTCTGCCTTCCCCTTCATCCTCCAGTATTTTGGGGAGAGCCCGAGCTTCAAAAGCTCTGAGAACACGTAATTCTCGAAAACCTTCCCGTCAATTTCTGGGTTGAAGGTCTTGGCGACAAAATTCCTCAAGCCCGTATCGACAAAATAGACTTTCGGCTGCTTTATTATCTCCTTGGTTTTGTTCGTGTAAAATGGCGGGACCCGAGCTATGAAATAGCTCTTTTCCATGGCGTCGAGATATTTTTTCAGGGTAGGAAAGGAGATTCCGATATCCTTTGAGACGCTCTCGAAAGAAAACAGGCTGCCAGAGTTCAACGCAAGATATTTTGCAAGCTCTCCGAGAGTCCGCAAATCATCTATTGCGAATGTCCTCGCAACATCTTTCAGAATCATCGTTTCGTAAAGGTCGCCAAGAATTGTTTTTTTAAGCTCAAAATTCTCCGCCATGGCCGCCTTGGGATAACCGCCGTAAGTAGCATGCTCCCAGACGTGCCTTTCCAATATCTCCCCGGTCCATTCTTTTTGTCCTTTCGAAACAAGGAATTCCCCGAGGGAAAACGGGTAAAGCTTAAGGACTGAAACCCTTCCAACAAGGTAAGACAGGGTCTCTTTGCCCAAGAGTATCTCCGACGAAGAACTTAGGCAAATCTTTCTGCCTTTATCGACAAGATATTTGAGCTTCTTTCCGGCGTCCCTGCAATATTGGACTTCATCCAGCACTGTTACATCGTGGCCTTCGATAAACTGGTTCTCGAACTGTTTTATGTCCTTCTCGAATAGGTTTATTGCATCCGGGTCATCGAAGGAAACGTACGACGAGTTCAACGCCTTGGTCTGCTCCTTCAGGAAGGTTGTTTTGCCTGCTTGCCTTGCCCCGACTACCGCTACTGCGCCATAAGTCCCGAAAATCATGTTGAATTTTTCCTTAATCTCCCGTTCGATGTACATGGGGATAATTCAGAACCCGAAGTATTTAAATCTTACTAAAATTGAACTATCGTTTAACTTTAGTTGGACTAAAGTTAAAGGCACGTTTAAGAAAAGATAAAAAAAGAGAAAAAGCCGCGCTTTTCCTTCGCATTCAGCCATAATCATAACGATATGGAGCGGTTGAGCCTGCCCGTTTATCCCGCGAATTGCGTTTTTCGCCGAGGAAGCAACGTGCTTGAAGGGCGATTCGACCAGAAGTTCCAATGACTTGATAGCTTTCCTCTTTTCTTCGCTTGAGTTCTCACGTTGTCCGCTATGTGGGATGCCCCCCAGCTTTGCGCGTCAGGGTCATGTTCTATTTCTTTTCTTATTTCTCTTGCTTTAGCAAATTGGAAGCCTGGATTCTGGCCCAGAGAACGGCGTCGCCTATTGCGCCAATGCCCTTTTTCACCCACCCGTAGGCATCGAGTGCCCCCTTCATCTGTTTGTTCCAATAAGCTAGTGCTGCAACTGCGCCTATAACGCCTATGCCGTCCTTGTCGCCATTGCCGTTGTTATTTTTATAGTCGCCAAAGACCACGACTCCGCTTTTCTCTGCAACATGAACTGCCTTCTTTAGTGTTACTTCTTTTCGCTTTGCCTGTCTTCCGAAAAGCGTAAGCTCTTTAGGAATGACCAGCTGGTCAAAGAATGCGAGGCCTGTTTTTTCCGGAACTAGCGACTGCTCGAAAACCCAATCTTTTATCTGGGCCATGACGGCCTCCTTATTTTCGGGTTTAACGGCAATTGTTGTGACTGTAACCACATTGTTCCTGGATTTGTTGATGCATTCCGGGTCAAGCTGGACGTTTGTTTGAACGAGTGTTGGGATTCCCGCCTGGCTCAAGCTGTATGCGATATCATAACCCACTCTCCACGTTGCCCCCTTGTCCGCTATGTCGGTATTGTCGACTGCAAACGTCAATGGCACAAATTTTTCGCACCGAATTATCGCCTTGCCTGTGCGTCTTCCCCCGCTCTCCTCGAGAACCTCGATTCCCTTGACGAACTCCGCGTTCTCCCTCGCTTGAACTGCAGTCACTCCAGCCCCGCCCAAGCCAACAAAAGTTATCCTGACTTCGGCATCGAGGATTTCCACGGCTTCAATCCCGCTGGGCCTTTTCGATGGTGCGAGTCTCGGCTTGCACTCGCCCTCCCTCAACAAATACATCGCCCAGTCGCCTTGAAGACTAGAGCTCTTGACTATTTTGGGGCTCGTAAGAGGGAAAGACCTCACGCTGTAGCCTATTTGCGTCTGGATTGCCCTGGGCGGTCCGTGCTCATCTGCATAAAGGACAAGCCCATTCTTCTTGTCAGCAGCAGCGATAACCCTGGTTATGACCGGGGCGTTTTGCCTGAACTGCATTGGATTAACCAGCATATACACTCACTCAGCTTTTCGTTATACTGCAATTCCGAAGGGCGACGTGTTCGCCCCCTAGTCCTGCCAATAAAGCGGGTGGCCATCAGTGGTTTCGCTATGCGATATGCCAAGTCCCCCGAACGGGAACGGCTTGGCAATCTCCAGCTTGCCCTCGAATGCTTCCTTAGCCTTAGCCAGCGCTTGGTCGCCGTTGCCATTGCCGGCTGCTTTGTTCATCTTCAAAATCAGCTCCGGCAGGGGTAACTGTTGTCCATCAAGCGCAACCATCACAGTATACAGCTGTTCAGAACGAAGATTAGCCAATTGCGTAAGCAGCGTCGCCATCTCGTCTTTGCCCGAAGGACCGCCATTAGCTTTCCCTTTCATCTCCTTCTCTATGGTTCCCACTGTTTTCTTTATCTGGTCAGCCACCGGCCCGACCGCAGTCCAAAGGCTGTTCCCGAACTTGCCTGCTTCATGCTGGGCGGGATTGAATCCCGACAAGGCGCCCACTGCCTTCTTTTCACCTGCTGTAAGCAAAATTTCTTTTGAAGCCATTTTCCCACCTCTCCCTTAGAACTAGTACTAACACGTGAGGTTTCTTCATTAATAAGCTTTTGGCCTAGGTAGAACAGGATTGGCCTAAAGTTAGCCAAATTTGGAGTTTTCCAGCCAAAAATGCACTGGCTTCCGAAGAACTAGGGTTCGTCCTTGGTGGTTTCGAAGCAGGCGATGGTTACGGTTTTCTGCACTCCGTCGAACTCCCTGAGCCTGTCAATCACTATGCTCCCAATCTCCTCAATGGACTTCCCGCGAACCTTCAGCAGCAGGTCCCAATCCCCTGCGAGGATATGGACCTCATAAACCCGGGCCATTTTGGCGATTTTCTCCGCGAGCTGGCGCTGGGTGAGCTTCGAGTGCGGGTCATAGGAGAGAAGGATGAAGGCAGTGGTGTTGAGCCCCAGCTTCTTGTAGTCCGGAAGCACCGTGAATTTCCTTATGACTCCCTTCTCCTGCATCCTCCGTATCCTCTCATGAACAGTCACCCTGGGGATTCCCGTCCTCCTGGAGATGTCTGCAGTGGAATCCCTTCCGCTCTTCCTCAGCTCCTCCAATATCCGTTCGTCTTTTTCATCGAGCATGCTGACATTATGACGGTTTCAATATATAAATCTTTACTTTTTTTGACATTATGGCGAATTTTTTAGAATAAACAATATATCCTGAGCCTGAGCGTAGTCTTGCGAGGTGTTAAAGATGGAGGGGTTCATTGAAAAGCTCAAATCAAAGGAAACCGCCGCGAGACTCCGGATTCAGAGCTCGGCACTCAAGGCCATCCATGACTACATGCACCTCTTTGGCGTGATTCAGCTGGTCCCGGTGATGCTTTCACCCATAACCGACCCCCTCTGCCATTCGGTGTTTGAAGCTGACATCCTTTACTACGGCCAGCAGCTTTCCCTCACCAAGAGCATGATTATCCACAAGCAGATTTCGCTGGTCTCGCCCTACACTGAAAGGATATACATCGTTTCCCCGAATGTGAGGCTCGAGAAGGCGGAGCTTGCATCCACAGGGAGGCACCTGATAGATTTCTCGCAGGTGGACATTGAGTTCAGGGGGACGGGCAGGGCGGCATTCATGGGCTTCACAGAGGAACTGATGCACCACATCCTCAGGCGGGTCATCGAGGAATGCGGGGGGGAGCTCGAGCTCCTGAAGAGGGAGCTGAAAATCCCGAGGCCGCATTTCAAGGCCTACGATTCGCAGGATGCGCTCTCGCAATACGGGCCTGACTACGAGCGCGCCCTGAGCCTCGAGTCGACGGAGCCATTCTGGATTATGAACATAAAACGGGAGTTCTACGACAGGGAAGACCCAGCATGCCCGGGCCGCTACCTGAACTACGACCTGGTCTACCCGGAGGGCTTCGGCGAGGCGCTTTCAGGAGGGGAAAGGGACTGGGAATACCCGGTTTTGGCGCGGAAGATTCGCGAGCGGGGCCAGTCCCTCGCTTCTTTCGCCCCATACCTCGAGCTTGCTAGAAGGGGCGAATTGCAGCCATCCGCAGGCGGGGGGCTGGGAGTCGAAAGGCTGGCTCGCTATCTCTCAGGGACCAAGGATATCGCAAACATCTCGCTGTTCGCAAAGAAGCCAGGGGAGAGGATAGTGCTGTGAGGGAGAGAATGCACGAAAGGAAACTGCTGGTCGGGCTGGACAACTTTCGCAGGGTGACCCTGGTCCCAAACGCCTCTTTCAGAAAAAGGGAGATGGTAAGCTCGGAATCCGAGAGTTTCAGCCAAGCGCGAATGCTCTCGGTTTTTTTCAGCGAGCTGATGAAAGTCTCGGATGCGAAAGGAAAAAGGCGGGACATGTACGGCAAATACTACGTTGAGGGAAGGGAGATTATCGGAAAGTGCTGGTGGAACAATTATCTCGGGCAACTTTATCTTTCGATAAGCGAAAAGATGCATAACGGCCGCATCGCGCCGGACGACGTATTTGCTTCTGCGCTCGGGCGTTTCAGGCAGGAGACCGACCCGAGGAGGCTCAAGTCCCTCTCTTCCGTGGTTTGGTGCGCTGTTGCGGCGAAAAGGGAACTCGCAGGCGGCGCGGTCAGGGGCTACGCGAAGCTTTTTTCATCAGAATCCGACCCTGCGATATTGCGGATAATCCGCAACAGGGGGATAAAGCACATACTCAGGATAAGCGCAGGGGCGATTCCTGAAAAAGACACGGAACTGGCCAACAAGGCTTATTCCGCAAGGCTTTCAGCGGAAAAAAACCCCGAAGTGCTTGAAATAATCCGCTTGGGAGTACGGGACTTGGAGAAGTTCGAAAAAGCCAGGCGGCAAAGAGCAGGCCAGGGAGAGTAACTTCGGCGCCTACTCTACCCAGACCTTGACCGACATGTCCACCGGGCCCCACATGTAGGGCACTTCGTATATGGACGATGCCCTTGCGACCAGCATGTTCGGGTCGATGTATATGTCTATCGGGTTGGTCTGGGAGCCGGACGGCCCTGTTCCGCCCTCCCTGTCGAAGTTGAGCTGGTCCAGGAGCAGCATCATTGCGTCAGCCAGCGCATTCGTGTCCCTGTCGATATTGAGGTTTTCCACGCTCATCGCTCCCCCAGTGCAAGGAGTAATCCCGACGATTCCCTGGCCTATTGTCAGGTCCACCGAGCCATCACTTGTTCCATCCCCGTCCGTGTCATAATACACTTTGACTTTTCGGCATGCCGCATCAGGCCTTACGCTCGAGAAAGGCACAGAAGCTGGGAATTTCGCCTTGTAAATCACCTTGTTGTGCGTTCCACAGGCATCATCCCCGCCATCTGTCTCCGGGTCGAGAGCGAGCTGATAGCTGAGGTTGTTGTCGGCTGGGACGAATTTAGGCATGAACTCGACATTGAACGGGTCCCCAAACTCCCTGTAGTCTAATGCCGCAGAAGCAAAGTCGCCCAGGTTATATACGAATTCGTCGTTTACCTTAAGTGTTTTGGTCCAGTAATAGGATGAATAGGATGTCGCAGTTGCGTGGTATGGTGTGATGTTCGCGGACACGTCGAACTGGTTGCCGGAGCAGTCTGCGAACGGAGAGGTCTCGACTGTGATGGACACATCATTCCAGTTGAACTCCGGATAGTACGGAGTATACGTGAATTCCAGGTAAGAGTTGTCTGCAAGGATGGAGTTCTCATAGTTCCCGCTCCCGGCCACCTTGATGCTCTGGCTGATATACGAAACGTTGAGTATTCTGGCTGCAATCTGCTGATAAGCATCCAGGAGCTGCTGCCTGTCGGATGCGTTGTAAGCAACGCCATTCGCTCCGCAGGCAACTGCGACCTGCCCTAGCAGTGTCCTGTTGGCATCCCCCCCGAAGGCCACTGTAAAGATAGTTAAGTTGCTGGCATTGAACGCATAGCATGCTGCCCGTATTGCGTCGGTATTCGGGTCTCCAGTCATCGGATATTGGGAGGGTAATGTCCATCCGTCAGTCGACTTCCAGTTCTTGCATCCGGCATTCGGCTGCCCGTCGGTCATCACGACCATCGATGCCGTCCTCGTCTTGTTCGTCCTTGTGTCCATCATGCGCGCCCCTTCAAGAATCCCGCAGCAGAGGCACGTTCCGAAGCTCGTCTTGGTCTTTTCTATATGCTCTATGAGCGCCTCAGTGTCGTTGGTGAGGCCGAGCTTCCTTATTATGCTGTTGTTGTAGATTGGCGTCTGCTTGTAAGCAAGGTTCTCCTGCACATAATAGTGCGATGGGTCAGGGCACGAATAGCCCTCAAATGCGCTGTTCGTTGCAGTGACTGAATCCGAACAGACATAGCTCTGGTACCCTGCGGAGGCGATGAACGTTCCGTTGGTCTCGTAGCGGCAAGTTGTTATCGCATTCCCGTTAGTCAGTTCGAGGCTTTGCGGAGTGTGGGACCCATTGTTGCTGCAGTTTAACTCAATCGTCCCGGAGAGCAGGTTCTCAAAGTGAATTGCGACATCGCTAGTGAACGGCTTCTCCCCCTCTCTGGGATACGGCGTCAGTGTGCAGTACGGCTCACCGGGAATCTGGACATTAACAGTGGTTTCGCATGGTGTCCCGGCGCCATAGTTCGAGCCCGGGGTGTAAGTCCCAGCTGAAGAGTAAACGCAGGTTATGTTCGCCCATCCATTCGTGACAGGGACATTCTGCACCGGGTCGCTGGTGTTGCACCACATGTTGACGCTCGCAGGCGGGTTCGAGTAGGTGGCGTTTATCACGCTGGTGAGCGGAGGGGCGCCAGTGCTTGGGGTGGCGTCAATCTGTATGCAAGAAGGCGTTGCAACGGCGTTGGCAGTCACTGTAGTTGTGCAGGGGGTTGCCCCGGAATCCGAGTAGGGGGCATAAGTTCCATCTGCCGGGTAGTCGCAAAAGATGGTCGCAGTCGCAGTTCCTCCGACAACGCCCACGACAGCCACGTCCTGCCTGGTCCCGCCAGCCTGGCAGTACATGGCAACAGTGGCGGGCGAGTTCGTGTATGTGGCGGTTACGTTGACATCCTCTAGGGGGGCATAGCCAGTTGCGGGATTCGGGATTATCTGCGTGCAACTTGGAGTGGGAGTGCCTGTCCCCCGCGCAGTGACTGATGTCGAGGCGCAATTTATAGTGCTGCAGTTTGCACTGACAATATAAGTAGTATCCGTAGGAACTTCCAGGTAAGAGCAGGTGACTGTGCCCGAAAGGAGGCTCGCGCTCCTCCCAGATGCAGCTTCAAGGAAAGCGGTTTTCCCTTCTGCAGGGCCTATCGGCTCTTCCCCTTTCGGCTCGATTAGCCCACCGATAATCACCATCCTAGTAAGGCCCGGGCGGCAGAATACCGTGCAGGTCACTGGAGTGGGGGCTACAGTCGAGGTGATTGTAATCGTCTTGCT
>JBFYLO010000037.1:0-8967 GCA_041305385.1 Microcaldota archaeon
GCACTTCCGAGTTTCTGTCAGTGCCGAGAACAATCAGCATCTCGTCCATCCATCCCGAAAGGCCCGGGAATCCCTTCCTATCGCAGAATTCAGGGAAATTAACCCTCATCTCGCCAAGCCACACAGCAGCCAATATCCTCTCTTCATAATCGCTGTCATATACCATTCCCTCTATGCGGTTCATAGTCTCGTTTTTCAAAACTCTTCCATTGGAAGTTATCGTGTATTTCCCTTCTTCCTCAATCAGTGCAAACATCAGCTTCTTCCAGTCAGCAGTTTTTTCAATCTCTTTTCCTATGCCCGATTTCAGAAGAGCATCTTTGAAATAGTTCTGCCTGCGTGTTTCTAACTCGAGTGCATGAACAGGGTTTTTTGCAGTCTTCAGCACTCTCATGCTTTTCCTTTTGCTTTAACATGCGTTAATTGGTTTAGGCGAACTTTTTTTCCAAAACTCTGGAAAACCCTAAAGAAAAAGCGAGAGTTTAACAATTCCCTACCACTCGTACTTGACCGTCATCTCTCCCTTCGCTTGTCTTTCAGCCCGCTCGCTTGGCCTTATGACCTGCGGCATCATCCCATGGAAATTCCTGCCGCAGGAAGGGCATTTGTGGGAGTTGACTTCCCCGCTCTCGATGATCTGGCCGAGCTCTGGGTTCCTCTCAAGGTTGATTCTAATATACATTCTCGCTTCGAACTCGTGCCCGCATGTGCACGTCAATGTGCGGTCTACCCAGCTTGTCATCGGGAACACTATATGGATTTAGCAATATTTATACGAGTATGGAAGACTATTAACTGCGGTTTAGATAGTTGTAGATGCTCGCTATTATAAACCCGGCCAAGAACCCGTCGAACAATCCCCACAAAAGGCCGATGAACGCTCCCAGAAGGCTCGGCCCGAACCCAACATACAGGCTCCCGAAAACTCTCACGAACTCAGAGCCCCAAGTCCCGCTTTCGGTCTGGACGAACATCGCCCCGAAAGCAGTCGAAACTATAAGCAGGGCCCAGGCAATTGAGCAGGCAATCCCGAACTTAAAAGGGTCGAGTTTTGCTTTTTCCATCGCAGTTCCCAATACCTTTTGCCATCATGATTTAAAATGTTGCCGATGCAAATAAAACTCGAAACGGTGAATCCGATGATTGACCCGGAACTCGACGCGATAATGAAGCGGAAAATGAAAGAGATGATGGAAAAGAGCAGGGCGAGCAACACGAGTGCCGTGATTGTTTACTCCACAGTGGCCTGCCCCTACTGCCACATGGCCAAGGACTACCTCAGGAGCAAGAACATCCAATTCCAGGACATCGACGTGGGCTCTGACAGCTCCAAGGCCCAGGAGATGGTTGACAAGTCGGGCCAGATGGGCGTGCCTGTTCTCGACATAAAGGGGAAAATAATAGTCGGATTCAACAGGACAGCAATTGATGAGGCCCTTTTGAGTCAGGAATAAAAAAACAAAACAATCTCTCCAAACCCCACCAACAACCTGCGGTGCGCGGGAGCCTCCGGCTTCAGCAAGAGGAGGAGCGCACCGCCTAAGAAGGCTTGTCGGCCCCGCCTAAAGCCTTCTCCTGACAAGCCTGCGGCTTTAGCCGCAGGTTGTTGACATACCCGAGCGGGTTCGTCATTTTCTTTTGGTTTTAACATTTGTTTTTTTCCCTCCGAATAAACCTTTTTAAAGTCGGCTTGAGAAACACATTCATGAGGGGAGGGTTCATACTATTACTCATATTGCTTTTCGCAGCAGCTGCCCCCTTCGCCCAGGACTATTGCCCGGTTGAGAGGGTTCCCACAGAACTGGTCATTTACGTTGACCGCGACAACGCCTCAGGGGTAATGCTGGCCACAGCTACGCTGACTGCCATTGACCTGGTCGGCAAGACCACCCAACCGCTCGCTTTGGAGCCAGTCTTTTTCCAGGAATGCGCTATAGGGAACTTCACCCCGACCACGTGCCCCCCCTACGCGCGGGCCTGCGTCATTGCGCCTGGCGGCGACGTGTGGATGTGCAATTCGACCTGCTGCATCGGCAACGTTGTGGCAAAGCAGACCGATGCTGACGGCAAGGTCTCCATTGCGTTTCCACTGATGGAAAATGCCACGATAACAGCGCTCTATATGGGAGATGACGTCTACCAGGCGAGCAACAGCACAGGCGCATACATCTACCCGCCCCTTTTCGGAGCCCTCAACATAACAGTGTGTTTTCCGCTTTTCCTCGTACTAGGCCTGCTGACGCTCTCGATGTCAGCCATGGGGAGGAGCCCCATAGCAGCTTTCGATTTCTCCTCCATGCATGCGCCGAGAGCGAGGCTGAGGGGCCCGACCGCTTACGTCTCGAGCACAGGGAGAATGGCTGGCGCCATAGCGGGGAGCATAGATGGGGTCGCGTCGCTAACGGGAAAGAAGATGACATCAGAGGAGAAGCAGAAACAAAAGGAGCACAACGAACAGTTGGCAGCAGGCATCGACCCAGGGAAGGACCAAATAGGCCCTAACCTACCGCTCATTGAAAAGGACAAAAACGGCAATTATAAAATAACTGCTGAGGGCAAAGCTGCAGGAGTCAAATCAGACGGGAAAGGCGGATTCAGCACCAAGGCCGAGCGCGACAATGCGAAAGCCGGTAAAAGCGGCTTCCTTCGAGTTCTCGCAACAATTGGCAGGAAAGTCGGCAAGACGGCGCTGAACATCGGAACTGCGAAATGGGCCGCTGATGCTGGCAAATACACGGAGAAAGGCATCAAGGAGGTTGGGAAAGGGGCAGTTTGGGTAGCTGACAAGCAACTTCAATTGGAAACTGCCGGGCAGCTTGGAATTACCGGGGGCAAGACACAGGTGGGAAAACCCGTAGTTAACCTAGTGAAGGGGGTTGCCGGGACATTGAAAAAAGGCGTGAAAGTGGTCACGACTCCCTTTAGGCTGTTTGATGATGCAATAGGCAAGGCAACTGAATGGGCAACAGACCCACTGGTAAAGGACAGCGAACACGATAGGAGAGTAACGCGCGGAATCAGCATACGGCCATTCGAATACTCGGCCATTGCAGCGAAAACAGTTCTCGGAGTGGAAAGGACGCCCCACTTCGTTCCGATTCCCATACTCGATTGGCTCGGGCAGAAGATAGACAAAGACCTGCGGTTCGGCCTAGGCTTCGGTGGCAGCCAGCAGGATTACCTGGAATACTCCTTCGACCCGACCGGGCTCACGAAGAAATTCCTGGAGGCGCAAAGAGACCTCCAGGCTTATGTCGCTTTCCTGAAATACCAAAAAGCAACTGGTTTTGGGTTTGATGATGCGGAGAAACAGCTTGGTGAGAGAACCGCTGCCCTCCAGAAATTCGGCTCCTGGGATGCGAAGGAAGGCAAGTTCAAGCTGAATGATGGTTATGGCAAGGAACTAAGTTATGGCAAGGAACTCATGGCCGATTTGAAAAGGATGGACCTGGGGATTTGGGATGAGGAAAAGGGAACTCTCGCCTTCACTGAAAGGGGAAGGATTGCCCTTTACGGAATAAACGGGATGCTCACCGAGAAGGGCAGCCTCCTCAGCCGCATTGATGAGGGAGTGGGCGATTCCGAGCTTTCGAAGGAGCAGAAGGAGCTGATGAAAAAGCTCAAAAACGATGGCTTAGTCACTTTCAAGGACGGCAAGTGGGTCCTGACTGACTCCGGGAAAGCCAAATACAAAGAGATAGCGGAGTTGAGCAAAAAGAAATTTTCAGACCTGTCAACAGATGAACTGCAAGGCCTCAAGAGCCTGGGTCTGGTGGAGAACATCGGAGTCCTGGAGGACCTCAAGAAGGATAAGAAATTCACCATGAGCCAAGACAAGCTCAATGATATTCAGGTCTTTAGTTCTAACCTAAATGGCTCCTCTTCAGAGATTTATTACGAAGGCAGCCCAGTCCCCTTTTCGAACACCCCAAAACAAATGAGCTACGAGATGCTCCACCGAATCGTCAACCTCGATGGGAAGAAGGTTTACACAGACGAGAACGGCCTCGCCTTCGGCTACTCATTCGCAGGCATAGGCCTTCCCAGAAAGGGGACGATAGTTCGTTCAGGAGACGGATTTACGATAGATGCCCCTGAAACCAGCGATGCAATGACGGTTCTCCTGAATACCCTGAACTGGACCGGGACCCCTGGAATCAAAGTTTTCGGGGGAAGCCTCGGCGGAAGCGGGGTCCTCGAGCGCTCTTCTTATGTAATGCGGTTCGGCAACATAGAAAAAGTCGGCCTGATGGGCGCCACAAGGACGGAGTTCGGGCACGAGCCAGCCACCTACGGCGAAAGGAGATACAGCCAAGATAAATTACAGGATAAAGAAATAGCCCGGGTCATGAAAAAGGGCCCTGGAAAATGGTCCAGGCAAGAAGTCGATTTCCTGATTCAGAAAGATGTGCTGACCCCGCAGGAAGCCCAGGACATGCAGGAAGGCTTAATCCTGAGGAAAGCGGGCCTGGTACTCAACGACGAGCAGATGAAGGGCCTCGACCGCGCAATCGACAGGCAGAGAGGGAAGACAGATCTGCAGGCTTTCAAGGATGACCTTGCCAGAGCAGAACTTACCCCTCCCCAAGTAAACACGATTCTCGCCTATGCAAACGCCAAGACCACGGAGGAACGGCTGGCTGCAATCGAGCAAGTGCAACTCAATTACGACCCCGAAGGTCGTCCGAAGAATCTTACGGACTTCACGCTCTTTACGACTCCCACGAGCGGCGACAATTTCTACAAGAACCTGAAGCAAGTCTCGAGGGACCTGCACGCAGAGACCAGGCTCGATTCCACTGCAAACAGGATTCTCCATCTGACCGGCGGCAGCCCGGAACTCGCCCTGGAACGGGAGAACTATAAGCTAGAAACGGTAGAAAAACGCATTGCATCCCTTAACGCACAGCTGTCATTCATCGGGGAAGAAGTGGCCTCACTGAGTTCTTCTGAATATTCGTGGCTAAAAAAGAGACCTCAAGATGGGGGGCAAGAGCCCCAGGAGCAACCCGACTACCCGCCCCTCGACTCCTCGAAGAAGAAGCAACTCTTCCACGACATGCTCCGTGACATGGCCGACATCAGAGAACAGCTCAAACAAGCAAATGAAGACTACGGCGACCTTTCAGCGAAAATCTTCTACCTAAACGCCGGGGCAAGCCAAATGAAAAAGAACGGTATAACCACTACATCGCAGGCCGACATGCAGGAGATCGACAAGGCGGTCAATGAAATCGAAACCCAGAAAAGACGGGAAATCCGCGAAGTCCCGGGTTATCCGGACCTGGCGATGAACATGAACTTTTTCGAACAGGACAGGATAACGGAAATGCTGATGAGGAACAGGAAAAGATTCGGGCAAGAGGACCAATGGGACTATAATGTTTGAGCGGTGGAAAAATGCTTTTAATAAAACCCGAGGAGGAGCAAAGCTTGCGGAACAGGATTTCCCTGATGCGCGAGCTCCTCACAGAGGACACCGAACTCCCGGAGCGCGGGCAGAGGCTCGCGGAGCTCGAAAAATTCGAGGAGCAGCTGGACGGGCTCAAGCGCACCGACGAGTTCAGGAGAATCTCCCAGGACTACTGGTCGAGCAACGAGGCCCAGGTTTCAGCAATTGCCAAGATTCTCGGGGAGGCATCCGGCGAGATGGAGTGGTTCTCCGGCCAGATTGAGGAAGCCAACAGGCTCAAGAAGCCATCGAACGCAGCGGGGTTCGAGAGGCGGAGGGCCGAACTTTCAGCGATATGCAAGGACCTCCTCGAACTCGTTCCTGCAGGGGCGAAGACTGGGGAGCTGGTCCGGGCAATCTCGGAGTCGTGGGAGAAGCTCAAGGGAGCAAAAATCATGATGGATGCCCTCGAGGGATTCCTGTCCCAGGTTGAAGAGAAGTCCATCTCCCTCTCAAAAAAGCTCGCCCCGGAGAAAAAGCGGCTGGCCAACCTGAGGAAAGAGCAGGGAAAGATACCGTCGAAGGAATTCGAGTCGCAGAAGGCCAAGGTCCTGGAGTTCGACAAGCAGGACGCAGCCCTCGAGTCAGAGGCCAAGCGCATAAGGAAATCCGTCTTCGAGATGCAGTCCGCAATCCCGGATTTAACCGCCAATCTGAAACTAAACGCCTCCGAGCTTGCATCGCTCTCGGGCAAGAATTCGCTCGCCGAGGGTTCGAGCAAGCCGTTCAAGGAAATCCTCACATCCTATTCCATCCCATTTACCCGCGCACTTGCTGAGGAAGCGGCAGCAAAACTACCGAGGGACGTGATTCAAAAAAGGCAGGCAGCAGCAGCAAGGGAATACGAAGATCTCAGGGCGAAGTTTGAAACTGCCGTCCAACGGGCGAAAAGCAGGGCCAGGTGCAAGCGCTGCAGGGAGATGTCCGATGCGCTCCTTTCAGCAGCCGTTGACCGCGATTCGCAGGAGGTTAAGGAATGCCTGGCTTTCCTCCAGGATGGCGACATATTCCAAGCCAAAAAAACATTGGAAAGGGTGTTTTCATCCGGGAACATGCATGAGTACGCGAGAGCCGAGCTCGAGGCGATGATGGATGAGCTGCTCCAACTTTATGACCAGAAGGGCGAACTCTCAGGCTTGGAGCAGAAGCTGAGGGACGCAGGAAGCGAGGCCCTGGGGGCAAGGCTCGACCTCATGAGGCTCGATTACATCCTCGGCGGGGTCCATTCCCCGAAAGAGTTCCTCTCAGCTGCCAAGGAATCAATCAAATGGCTCGAAGGCCTCGGCATGCTCTTCAGGCGCGAAATCCACGAAGAGATTGAAAAATCCGGCGGTAACCCGGAGATTTTTAGGCTCTCAACAACGAGAGGGTTCTCAAAGGAGCAGGAGGATATCGCAAAGGACATGCTCGAGTTGCTGAAGTCCGAAGCAGATTCGCTCAGGAGGCTGGGCAGCTCTGAAACCGCGGAGCAGATTGCAGAAAAAGAAGCTTCCCTGGCCTCTTCAATCTCAGCTTCAGAAAACTTCGGGAACCCGCTTTACCTAACGAGTCTTCTCTCAGGCGACAAAAACGCCCTTTCAATGATGGAACGGATGCTGGACAATGCGGGCGACAGCTCCCAGGCCATCGGGGCATACGCGGATACAATCATAAAACAAGAGGCGCTCAGGCTTCTCGGCTCGGATGTTGACGGCATTTCAGCCCAGGTCTCCCAGTTAAAAGACCTCTGCACCGAGATAGGCAAGCTGAAATCCCCGGTTAAGAAAGATTCAGAGAAGCTTTCCCAAAAGCTCGCGCTTACTCGGAAGACCAAGGACCTTGGGGATGCGCTCGGGAAATTCGTCGGCGGAGAGATTGAGGATTCCATCCGCCTAAAGCTCTCCGACCCGAAGCTCAGCGGAGAAAAGCTGTACAACGAAATCATCTCATCCAAGCAAGTATCCGACATTATAAGGCGAAAGCTCTCCGGCCACGCGAAAGCCCTCGCCGGCATCGGGGGAAAGGAGCATCCCGAAATCCTCAACTCTTCGGCGAGCTGAGGTTCCTGTTCTTCAGTGCTTTCTCATCCCTGCAGAGGAGGACGACTCTGCTTGCAACATGCTCCTCGGAGACAACATACCCGGTGAGCGAGGCTAGCTCCTCTGCGAATTCCCTTATCTCCGGATGCTTGACCATCGATTCGAGAGACAGCCCCCTCCCAGGCTCTCGCGACCCCCCAACATACATGAAGCTCTTCACCTCGACATACTCCGGGGCAGCCATTCCGATTTGCTTCGCATAGCCCTGGGGATTGAAGAAATTCAATCCCTTCGCAAGCGTCATCCTGAGCACAGTCCTCGTCTTGTTTTCCTTAAGGAACTCAAGGGACCTCTCGTATCTCCCCCACCCGCCGCTAATCCAGGGCCTGCAGATTCTTTCATAATTCTCCCCGTCAGGCGAGACCATGGACACGTAAAGCTGCGTTGGAAGGACTGAGAGCGACTCGAGCGCTTGCGGGAAAGTCCCGTTTGTCACTAGGAAAGTCGTCATCCCCCTCTTGTGGAAATTTGAGATGAGTTCGGACAAATATGGGTAAATGGTCGGCTCCCCGGAGAGGCTCAGGGCCACGTGCTTCGGCTCGAGCGCCTCCCCCCACATCCTGCTCTCGACCTTCTCATTGCCCCCATAACCCGACACTATCCTTTTTTGCTCCCCGACCATGGCCTCCGCAACTTCCCCAGGCTCGCTCCATTTGAAGTTTTCCGGGGGCATCTCCCCGTCCTGCTTCTGTGTTCTCCAGCAAAAAAGACAGGCGTGCGAGCAGAATTGGAGCGCCGGGGTGCACTGCATGCACCTGTGGCTCGTTATCCCGTAGAACGTGTTCTTGTAGCAGAAGCGCTTTTTGGTCAGCGCCTCACGAAGCCACTTGCACCGCTTTACTGCGAAATGGCCTCCCCCGATATGGTATCCCTGCTCGGAAAGCTTTTCGCCCAGCTCTTTTTCCATGCACATATTTCGTTGGAAAGAGTAAAATATGCTTCTTCATCCGCGGAAAACAAAAAAAACAACACGATGGCCCGCTCGGCTCGAAAACGGGTCGCCGAGATTCGCGAGTTTGCCTGCGAGTTGCATTTTGTTTCATACGCCCAACCAAAGAGATAACTCGGGTTGCGCCCGAGCCTCGCCAACGCCGAGCGCGCAACGCCGGCGAACCCGAAAAATCAGGTTGGAGTGGTGTAAAAGAAAAAAAAGGGATTAAGCGGCGATGCCGCTTCCACCAGGGCTCTTCTTCTCTGGGACTATGTTGTGCGATACCGTTGTCTCAGTCAGGAACCTCTTGCTCGAGAGCTGCCTTTCAGCCTCCGCCCTTCCCACCTCCATAAGGAAATCGTAGGCCTCCATTTCCCCGTGTTCCTCCTTTATCTCCAGGTAGCGGGAATAGCTCGGGTCCCCTTTCAGAGAGCCAGGGTATTTGCCCACGCACAGCATGTACACATTCGCATAGACGCTTCCAGCAAGCTTGGCGGTCTCAGCCA
>JBFYLO010000038.1:0-9583 GCA_041305385.1 Microcaldota archaeon
GAAGAACGGAATTCTATTTTTTTAATATTCAACTTGTCTTTCAACAATTCGTAGAATACTGTACAGAACCATTCGCAAGTTGAGGGACCTTTACTCACAGATACTCTGCTTTCAGGAAATGATTTTACAAGCTCGTGGTTGAGAGCTTTTGCAGGCGTCCCAAATCTATTTGTTGTACCTTTCATTCCTGTTTTCTCATATCCTTGCAAAACTAAATCAAGCAAGGGATCACCTTCTTGAAAAATCGTTCCGTGGTGGAAGTTATCGGCTACTGCCCATGCTAATTTTTGTGCCTCTTTTACTGGATAGGCATAATTGTGTTTATTTAACTCTCCTTCAATTTCGATCGTTAGTAATCCCGAATGCCCATGAAGATAGCTTGCCTCTCCCGGATAATTCATAAACCTATGTGCGTACTGGAAGTCCAGTTTCACTATTGATCTATATTTATTGTTTGTCATTTTATTTACCTCCTTGTTTTATAATTTGTTTTACATAATGCTTATTATTAATTAATATTAGATACTATTTAAATCTTTGTATTTCAGTCTATTGAACGGTGGTGTTGATAATGCAATTTCCACTAGTTTTTTTGCAGAATCAGATAAAGTGTTATTTGGAGCTTATAGCGTTTCTGCGGAAAGCGCCATTGATGATAACTGCCAAAAATCAAGAAATATCAAGTTTCACGACGAAGAAACGACTTTTCAAGATTATAAATAGAACCTCGAGCCCAGGCCCGAGGCTTCCGTTCGAGAAGCAGTTAGCGGATGCTATGGAGCAATTGCATCAGACCGTCCGCTTGGCCGAAAGTGCTCTGCCTGACCGCTGAAGGACACGTCATTTCCGCAGAAATTCATTTCCTATAGACACGTTCATGCCCCTAGTTTGCCTGCTGCAAGACAACGGCTTGCCATTCTCTCCCGGCGCTTTCTTTATTTTAACTCCTTATGGGATTCCCCGTGCCCATTCTCTCACAAAACCGAATCGTTTGTTTCTGGCAGTCATCCTGATGAAGTTACGAAGGCTTTTTTGGAATGCCTCCGCGCCCTGACGCCTGCGCCCTTCTACATACGCGATGCGAATCCTTTTGTAGCTCTCCGGCAACTGCTGGAAATTTTCCCAAGCTGACTTGTTTTTTTTGATTGCGGCCATTATGTCCTTGGAAACCGCAAACTCCCGGCTGTCCGAATCGGCTTTGAATGCATGCGAAACTGCGGCAAGTCCCGCCGAGGTCATCCGCTTTTCAGAAATCATTTTCCTTATCCTTTCCCTGTTCAGCTGTGAAAGCTGGCTCCCGGGCCTTCTCCGGGAAAATCGCTGCGCATATCTCTCGGAGTCAATGCTCTTCACCGTGCTGTCTATCCACCCGAAGCAGAGTGCCTCTTCAACTGCATCATTGTAGGGAATGCGGGGCCTGCCAGAACTCTTCTTGTAATATACCAGCCAAATCTCCCTCTCCTTATCGTAGTTCTTCGAGAGCCATGTGCGCCACGCTTTCCTGTCGGTAACATAAACAGTTTTTCCCAGCTTCATGGATTCATCTTGCATCATTAGTTTTTAACTATGTTTCAATCCATCCTCTTGCGTTTCCCGTTAGGATCTAAACGCTTAGCCACTGCAAACATTTATCTTACTTAATGCACCACTGTTCTTCGGGGTGGCAAAATGAAGGGATACTCAACGAATCTTGAAAAAGAGACATTGAAGAATACGGATTTCCGCCGCGTGCTATACACCGGAAAGCACAGCCAGCTCGTGCTCATGTGCCTCAAGCCCGGTGAGGAGATAGGCGAGGAGATTCACGAGACAATTGACCAGTTCTTCAGGTTTGAGAAAGGGGAAGGCATCGTGTCCATCGACGGCAACAGGCATGTTGTCAAAGACGGCACCGGAGTCGTTGTCCCGGCCGGCTCCAAGCACAACGTGACCAATACTTCGAAGACCACTGATTTGAAGCTATACACTATTTACTCCCCACCTGAGCATATAGACAAGGTGGTGCGACACACCAAAGCGGATGCAGTGGCTCAACCTGAAGAATATGACGGCAAGCCGACTGAGTAGTGGATACGAGATGCGTCTTGAGTTAACTCTCCTCAAGCCAGTCCAGCGCTTCCCGGTATTTTTCAACCGGAGCGAGCTGGTGCCCTCCGCTGAAACTGATGAAGTGAGTTTCTACCCCAGCCTGCTCGAGCAGTTGCCCGTCTGCCTTTAAGTAATCCGGAGTCACTACAGTATCTCGGTTCCCGGACATTATCACGACTTTCTTGAGCCTTGCCACCTTTATGTCGTGCCCAGACCCAGGCCTGAAATTCATCTGAAAGGCCCCATCGTTGCAGACAATCCCCTCAAAAGAGCTCGGGTTCATGTATGCCACTATATACGAAACTGCGCACCCGCCGGAAAATCCGCACAGGTAAACCTCGCTCACTTGGTGGTTTTTCTTTATCTCCTCCACCGGGTCCGCGAGAGCTTTAATGCTCCCGCCGTAATTGTTGCGATATTCGTTCGAGGCAGCTATAATCCAGCCCGAATCCTTCGCAAGAGGTTTGAGGGCTTCCACGTACTGTTTTCCCTTTGCATCAGGGTGGAGGCAGAAGAGGAGAGGGTAGGACTTCTCGGGCGAATAGTCTTTCGGGAGCATCAGCTCATAATCCCCGTGGCTCTCGATTTTTGGGGAATATTCGGGCTCCTTAGTAGCCGCAGCCGTTCCACTGGAATCGCCCGTGGTTTCCCCGCCCCTGCTTTTCTCGATTGTTCTCGTGCAGCCGAAGAAAGCAAAGAGAAGGAAAAACATTACGAAGATAGTGACAACTCTCATTTTTTCACCCTGCTCTTTTTACCCGCCAATTTCCACAGGTACCAGAAATATTTTCTGTAAGAATCGGCGAGAGTTTTACTCTCAATTCTAACAGCAATCGGGTTCTCCTGCCAGATGACCTGTACGCTCACATTCCCATAGATGAAAATTACGTGCGGGCTCGCGACTTTGAAGGGCATAACGCGATAGTGGTAATACTGTTCCTCAGTGTCCATCTCCTTAACCCCGAATTCCTTCCACGCGTGCCCCTGGTCCACGAGGTCCCACCAAACGACTTTGCTCCGGATTCTCTTTGCGTTATACCTATCCCAAAACCCCTTCGGCATGAACCTAACAATACCCCAGTTCCCGGCAATGTAATAATTCTCCCTGTGCTGGAGCGTCTCCTCGAAAATAGTCTTCATCCCGTTGACTCCCCGGTAAATGTCCACTTTCGTCTCGGCCTTCCTTTTTTCAAATCTCCCAACCAAATCAGGCAAAATATCAGTCACGTCGGCCTTCACCTTGCCTATCTCGTCCTCTTTTTCTTCTACAAAATTCACCAGTCTGCTCGGGTGAGTTGCAGAGTATTTTTTCCTTTTTCCCTCAATCGCAAATCCGACAAGCCCTGCGTTCTGCAGTTTACCTAGGATATCATATAGATGTCTTCTCTCTATCCCAGTATTAGCGTGTATCCTATCTATCCCGAGACCTCCTTCGTCCAGAAGCAAAGAATAAACTTTAATTGCGTTCTCAGTCAGTCCAATCTGTCTTAGAATCTCGAGGTCCATACTCCTCTTTCTCATTTCTTCTATTTAATGGTTTCTCTAGGGAACCACATATGTTTATATTCGCAAAAAGCGAAGATTAGAGCAGCCGGGAAAAAGACGGAGGTTTGAGAAAATGGCAAATCAAAGTATTGTAAGACTTGCGCAATTCAAAAACGACCAATGTTTAACATTCAAGCAGGCAATCAATACTGCAAACGACAAGAGAATTACGCTTATGCCGAACAGGAGTTCTAGCGAGGACGTCACAGAAGGCTTTGACGGAAGACTCGTTCAAACTAACACCTGGAAAGGGGAAAAAGAAATCTACCCTGCTTGCACCGGAACGATGGTTTTTTACGGAAAGAAAGACGCACCGCTCCCGAAGACAATCGAAACAGAGGAAAAATGGGTCTTTGACACTGGGGAGGTTGCAGGTGCAAAAAACATAGTTATGGCGATTAACCACGGCTTCAAGCAGGATGGAACCCCCCTGATTAAGCTCCACGAAGAAGGTATCAGAACAGTCATCGAGGTAACTGACCCCAAGGCGATTAAGGTTTTGGAGAATTTTCCTGTAGAGAGTGGTTTTTACTTACCGGACAATGAGTTTGGCATCCCAATCGGAGAAAAGGTTAGTGACTCAAACCCAAATCAATATTTCATTTACCTAAAAGAATATGATAGATACTACTCCCTTGAAGCAAACGAGTACGCACGTTACCTCCACAGGTCTGAAGGAGGGAACATCTGCCTAATAGTTCGCAACCTCGACGGGTCCTTGATGAACTTCATCAGCCGAGCTGTCCTCGCTGACGGTAAGCCCAGCTACCTTTATGGAGTACTCGGCATAGTAACGGACCAAAAACAAAACGAAAACATAAACCCGAAAAATATCGAGTTGTAAAGATATTAATACCACCATACTCAAGGTGTTTGATATGGAAAAACAAAACCGCGAACACGTTTATAACGAACTTAACCGTGCCTGGAAGAGCACATGCAAGATTATTTTTGGAGAGGAAATTGGCGAACTCGAAAGCTTTAAGGAATGGATCTCAAACTCTAACAAAGCCGTGCTCGAAGGAAAGTCAACAATCTCCGGCGAAGATGTTCTGCTCTCCTCCCCCAGTTACCCGAAAGGTGCCAAATTCTGCACTAACGACGAGATCCCCTCAATCGCCAAGTTCGAGCCGCTTAATATAAACGAGATAAAGGATATCGATTCGCTAATTCAGGCGATTTCCGAAAGACTCTGTTATTCAGGGAACATAATCCTCGGGAACTCGGGCCACGTGTCAGGCTCAACAAACGTGCTCGACTCGTTTTATGTGCTTGATTCAGCCACGGTAACGGATTCAAAATACGTGGCCTACGCAACTGAAACGCGCATGAGCGAGTATGCCTTTGGCTGCAGGATGTCCGGGTTGACAAAATATTCGATAAGAGGCCAGGACATATACACTGCTTCAAGATGCCTCGATCTCTCCAAGAGCTTCTACTGCAACGACTGCCTTTTCTCGCACGGCCTTCACAATTGCAACAACGTTGTCTTCTCATTCAATATCCGCAATATGAACTACTGTATCGGAAACCTTGAACTTCCAGCAGACAAATACGCATCATTGAAGAAAAAGATCCTCTTGGAAATTTCATCGGAGCTCAAGAAAAACAAGAGCTACCCGTCTTTAATCGATCTAGTGAAGGACAGTAAGGAATCTGCAGACTCTAACCTCCTCTCCCAGTCAGCCGATGCAATCGAGTCTGACATCTTTGACATGGGCAAGATCAACCAATCATTTGCTAACGTAACAAACGTGGTTTTCAGGAACCCACTGCCACGGATACAGGAATATGAAGATTGGCTTAATCGGTATATCGATACGCCGGCGGTGGGCAAATCCTGCGCAAGCGGGAAGAGGATAATCATCTTCGACCATGCAGATTTCATGAAATATCCTCGCGATAGGCTCTTGACTCTCGAAGAGGCAGAAAGGCTCGGTAAGGTCAACAGGCTCAGCTCTTCGAGCCTCGAAACTAACGTAATTCCCCACATGGGGAAAATCGCCTATTTCTCCCCCATAGTGGATTTAGGAAAAAAGGAAAACCTTCTTGACTGCCCCACTCAGCTAGATTCCGTTAACTGTTATCACGGCGACGCCATCTACGCATGCAAAAACTGCAGTTATGACTACTGGCCCAGGGACTCCGACCATATATTCGGCTCTAGCGTCATTTTCATGTCGTCATTCTGCCTGAAATGTTACAATTCAAAAAAGCTTTCGAGGTGTTTCGAAGTCGACAACTCGCGAGATTGCTCCGATTCATTTTACCTCCACAACTGCGAGAACGTCAAGTCCTCGATGTTCTGCTTCAATGCCAAGAACCTCAACTATGCGGTGGGAAACACGGCAGTTGGCAAGGAGCAGTTCGAGAAGACCAAGGATATGCTCCTGGAATGGATAAACGGCGAGCTTTCAAAGAAGAAAGACGTTCCATTGAGCATATTCAACATCGGCAAGTAACTTGACAAAAAGAACAGAGGCGCTCGTATGTTCCATAACAACCAACAAAACCATGTAAAGAAGGCTAACCTTTGCGAGCCAAGCCTACTGGGCTGGAGAAAGGAGGTTTTTGCAGTCTTCAGGAAAATAAAACGCCATAAGGAACCTTACAAAATAACTGTCGAAGGGCTATCTCTTACAGTTTTGCCAGGAGTTTATTCACCGAAATATTTTACAGACAGCCTTTGGTTTGCGAAGACGCTCACAGGAATAGTGGGCCGATCTTCGCTCCTTGAGATGGGGACCGGCACAGGCATAATCGCTCTGTTTGCCTCGCTAAATGGCGCAAGAGTCACTGCGACCGACATAAATCCCTTAGCCTATGAGAATGCTGGAATCAACGCAAAAAAACACGGACAGAGAATAGACCTACGGGTAGGCAACCTCTACGAGCCGGTCAAAGGCGAGAAGTTTGACTTCATATTCTGGAACCATCCGTTCAACGAGTGGGGCAGGCCAGTTAAGGATGTTCTGCTGAAAGCGGGCTTCGACGCCAAATACGAGGCCCTCGAAGGCTACATTGCAGGGGCGAAGGAGCACTTGAGCAAAAAAGGGAGACTCCTGCTCGGGACCGGGAGCTTTGCGAACCTAAAACGAATCGAAGAAATCGCGGGAGAATACGGTTATTCTTTGCTTCTACTGGCTAAAGAGGAGCATCCGCTCCAAACAGGAGGAGGTTTCCTCAACGAGTACCTGATTTACGAGCTAAAAACAGCGGGGCAAGTTTAGTTTATTTTAACGGCGCTCCACGTTCCTCTTTTTCACCCCGTTAACCGCACGTATTTTAAACTGTCAGTCTAAAATATTTTTAGGGGTGAGGCCAAATGCGCGAGTTGACTATAGTTACCGAGAATAAGGTAGGGGCTCTCGCGGACATCTGCGAGGCGCTCGGCAACAACGGGATCAACATCTCGTCCATCTCGGCCCATGGCTACCGGGAGATGGGCGTCGTGAGGCTCGTCACGAGCGACGAGACGAGCGCTAAGCACGCCCTCGAGAAATTGGGAATGAAAGTCATGGCCGGCGACCTCCTTGTCGTCAAGGTCTCAGACAAGCCAGGAGAGCTAGCGAAACTCACGAGGAAACTCGCGAACTCGGACGTGAACATAGAGGGCATTTACCTCCTGGGGAAATCAAACGGACACCTCGAAATCGGGGTAAGCGCTGATGATAACCAGAAGGCATTCGGTGCAATCAGGAAATAATGGGGTGAGACTATGGGTGATGGTTGTTGCGTATGTTGCAGTTGCGGAGCAGACGACTCAGCTGCAGAGCAGAAGAAAAAGAAGCACTATTACTACGGCAAAGGAGAAAAGAAGGCCAAGGCAGTCATGAAGAAGACTGCAAAGAAGCCTTCCAAGAAAAAACCCGCAAAGAAGAAAAAGTAATCAAAGGAACTTCGGCTTGCACCTCGAGTCCTCGGTTGGGTCGAATGCGGGCAGCTCTCTCTTTTTTATTGGCAGAACTATCCTCGAGACCATCCCATGGAGGGAGTAGGGGAGCCGAATCAGCCTTGATTCTCCCTCACTAATCCAGGAATCGATGGAGAAGCCTTTCTTCTTCATTTCGAGTGCGAGCTTTTTTCTTTCGCTTCTCCCCATTTTCTGCGCTTTCTTGCCGAACACATGGATGTGGTAGCCTCTTCCGGAATAAACAATCTCTGTTCTCTCGAATCGTTCTTCCATCTCTTCGCCAAGTTCTCTCGCCTGTTCATTTGCAACTCTCAATTCGTATTCACAGAACCCGAGCCCCTGCTTTCTTTTCAGCTTCTCGCCCAGAGTCCCGCACTTGGGGCAGGGGATGTTCTCCGGGTCGATGTCAAAAGCGAGTTCCTGTCCGAGAAAACCCCGGCACCCCCAGCATTGCCCGTAGGACTTACTGCATCGGCCGCAGACCCCGAGGTCCTTGTAAACGTTTCGGTCGTAGTAAACTCCTTCTGGAAGGAATTGGGCGATTTGCCTTCCGACATCTCCCAAGTTCTCATACTCATCAATGACTACGGGCGCCTTTATGAAGTCCTTGAACCTCAAGGGAAAAATCCCCGTGTGCCTCCCGATTACGACTGCGAAGACTGTGTTCAGAGGATTTCGATGCCTCGAGAGCCAGTTCCCAGCTTTCCTGATATCGAACTCTTTCAAATAGAACTCTCTCCGTTCCTTGAGAGCCGAATACCGCATCCCTTCGGGCAGGTTGTAACGGGCTTTCACAAACAAGCTTCGAGAAGCAGGCTAAAAACACTTTCTATAGTATATTTTTATACATTAGTGAACAGAAATGTTTATAAATGCATATTTCCATAACTACCAGCACAAGAGGTGTGTGTTATGAAAGGAGATGACGTGAAAGTTGTTCTAACAAATGATGAGCTTCCGAGAAAATGGTACAATATTCTTCCGGACCTTCCAGAGCAATTCCCACCATATCTGCATCCGATGACAAAGGGCCCCATAGGCCCTGATGACCTGTCGCCGCTGTTTCCAATGGGGTTGATACAACAGGAAGTCAGCACCGAGAGATACATCGACATACCTGAGGAAGTCAGGGAGGCATACCTCCGCGTTGGGCGTCCGACCCCGCTCTACAGGGCGAAGAGACTCGAGAATTACCTGAAGACCCCGGCGAAAATTTACTTCAAGAGAGAAGACGTCTCTTTTGTCGGTTCGCACAAGGCCAACACAGCAATTCCCCAGGCATACTACAACATGAAAGAGGGTGTCGAGAGGCTTACGACCGAGACCGGCGCCGGGCAGTGGGGCTCAGCCCTGGCTTTGGCAACTAGCATGTTCGACCTCAAGTGCCTTGTTTTCATGGTGAGATGCTCCTACGACCAGAAGCCCTACAGGAAATACGTTATGAATATGTATGGCGCAGAAGTGCATGCATCTCCAAGCAAGGTTACGAAGTTCGGCCAGAAGGTTCTTCAGGAGGACCCAAACTGCCCGGGCAGTCTGGGAATTGCCATAAGCGAGGCAGTGGAGGTGGCAGCAGGCGACGAGAAGTCCAAGTACGCCCTTGGAAGCGTTCTCAACCACGTGATGCTCCACCAGACAGTCATAGGGCATGAGACGGGACTCCAGCTCCAGAAAATCGAAGAGAAGCCGGACATCATGATAGGGTGCGTTGGAGGGGGCTCGAACTTCTCCGGGTTCACGTTCCCATTCATAGGGGAGCAGCTCAGGAACAAGAAAAAGGACATCGAGTTCATCGCAGTCGAGCCGACTTTGTGCCCGTCGCTTACGGGCAGGGAGATTGGGAAGTCCAAATACGACTACGATTTCGGGGACACTGCAGGCATGACTCCGCTTGTAAAGATGTACTCGCTCGGGCACAAGTTCATTCCCCCGCCGATTCACGCAGGAGGCCTGAGGTACCACGGCATGGCCCCGACAGTTTCACTGCTCTACAAGCACAACATAATAAAGGCCGAGGCATACGACCAGGACAAGATA
>JBFYLO010000039.1:0-2986 GCA_041305385.1 Microcaldota archaeon
ACGTCGGCGCGGTGATAGTGCGGGACCGGAGAATCCTCACCACGGGCTACAACGGCGCTGCCTCAGGAGTCAGGGACTGCCTTGAGCTTGGCTGCCTCAGGGACGAGCTCGACATCCCCTCCGGCGAGAGGCACGAGGTCTGCCGGGCGATTCACGCCGAGCAGAATGCCATAATACAAGCAGGCTTGCACGGAATCTCCGTCGAGGGAGGGACGATGTACTGCACCCACCCGCCCTGCATACTGTGCGCCAAGATGCTCGTGAATGCGAAGATAAAAAAATTCTCGACCTGCGGCAATTACCCTGACAAGGCCGCGCTCGAGCTTTTCAAGGAGGCGGGAGTCCAGTTGGAGAAGATTCCGAAGCCGGGATTAACGATTAGCACCCTTGAGTGATTCGAACCGGGGCGAGAGAGGATTTATATGAATTTCATCCATCCTAAATCCGACGTCGATTCGAAAGCGAAGCTCGGGGAAAACGTCTATGTGAGCGCTTTTGCAGTCATCAATTCCAACGAGGGGACGATAGAAATCGGCGACAACACCAGCATCCAGGAGTGCTGCGTTCTGCATGGCGAGAAGGTTAAGATTGGAAAGAACGTGACTGTCGGGCACGGCGCGATAATTCACGGCGCGAAAGTGGGGGACAATGTCCTCATCGGGATGAATGCCACAATTCTCGATGAAGCAGAGATTGGCGACTGGTGCATCATCGGGGCCGGGGCGGTTGTCACGGGGGGCAGCAAAATTCCCCCGGAGAGCCTTGTTCTCGGGGTGCCGGCGAAAGTAGTCAGGAAAATTACTGAAGAGGACAGGAAATTGATTGTGGAATCCTGCGAGAACTATCTGAAGAAATTGAAGTGACTATCTCCCCCTTGTCTCCTGCATTATCCTTATGGCGCAGTATTTCCCGCACATGGAGCAGGCGCCTGTTTTCGTCGCCCTGGCCTTGTAAATCTTCCGCGCCTTCTCGGGATTCGCAGAGAGTTCGAATTGTTTTTCCCAGTCCAATTTTGAGCGGGCAATTGCGAGCTCATCATCCCGCTCTTCTTTCCCGAACTTCACGATGTCCGCCGAGTGAGCCGCAATCTTCATTGCCACCACCCCATCGACAATATCCTCTTCCGATGGAAGCCCCAGGTGCTCAGTGGGGGTGACGACGCATAGGAAATCCGCCCCTGCACTCGCTGCGATTGCGCCCCCGATTGCCGACGTTATGTGGTCGTAGCCTGCGCCAATGTCGGTGGTGAGCGGTCCGAGAACATAATAAGGGGCCCCAGAGCAGAGCTTCTTCTGGAGCAGGACGTTTTTTTCGATGTGCGAAATGGGCATGTGCCCGGGCCCCTCGCAGATTGCGGCAACCCCTTTTCTGTGAGCGCGCTTGACCAGCTCCCCCTGCACCCTCAGCTCGTGCAATTGGGCCTTGTCTGATGCATCGGCCAGGCAGCCCGGCCTCAGTGCATCCCCGATGCTGATTGCCGCATCGTAAGCGCGAAGGAGCTCGAGCAGATAGTCGAAGTTTTCATAAAGGGGATTCTCTTTTTTATTGTGCATCATCCAGGAGGCGAGGAAGCATCCCCCCCTCGAGACTATGGGCAGTGTCCTTTTTTTCGCGAATTCAACCCCCTTCATGAGCATGGCGGAATGGATGGTGGCGAAACCGACCCCTGCTTTTAGGTGGGATTCTATGGCATCCAGCATCCCGTCCTCAGAAACTGAAACGACCTCCCTGTCCGCGAATGCGCCGTAAATCGGCACAGAGCCTACCGGGACGCCCGAGTTCCGGATAATGAACTCAAGGGAGCGGTTGTGGTCGACAGTGGAAAGGTCCATGACCGTGTCTGCGCCCGCCTTTATAGCAGCGTTGAGCTTCGATAGCTCAGCCCCCAACTCGGAGTAATCCGAGGAAGTCCCGATGTTGGCGTTTATTTTGGTCGAGGCGAGAGAGCCTATGGCAATCGCCCTGGGCCCCTTGCCAACTATTACTGTGGTCCCTTTCGAGATTGAGCGAAGGAGCTTCTGGAGCGGGATTCCCTCTTTCTTTGAGCAAATTCTCGCCTCGGGGGTGGTCATCCCCCCGCGGGCGCATTCCATCTGGGTCATGGTTTCACTTTGAGCATCGAAACGGTCCTTCGGCTCCTCCTTATGATGAGGCTCGCGTTCAGGCCCATCTCATAGATTATCTGGCCGTCGACCACGACGTCCACTACGTCGTGCTTTTGCCTTGAGACTATTTTCAGGTAGGATGGAACGCTGCCCCTAACGAACATCGGCTTGAATCTTCTCCTGTGGGGAGCAACTGGGACAATTTCATAATAACCCTTTTTCGAGAACTCCCTTCCCCCGGCAGAGTAGGCATAGCCGCTCGAGCCGAGCGCTGTTGAGAATATGACTCCATCAGCGCCGAAGCGGTATTCCCTCCCGCTGGCTTTCAGCAGGAACCTGAGCATCCTGTGCCTCGGGTTCTTCACGCACACTTCGTTCATTGCGGGCTCAGTCAGGTGCCCCCCGAACTTTGCCTCGAGCATCGGGTGGGTTTCGGTTTTCTTCATCCTCAGGGCCCTCGCCAGCCTGGGCCTCCAGTTGTCGGTCCTCGCACGGCAGAGGAAGCTCGTGTGGCTCCCTATGGCGAACACCGGGAGGTTGTAGAGGCCCTTGTAGAAGAGGAGCGTTCCATCGCCCCCTATGGTGATAAGCAGGTCTGCTTTTTCTTTTCCGGAGAGGTCCTTGTACTGCATGAGCCTCTTGGCGTCATCGCCCGTCTTGAAGGTAATTTTTTTGAACCTATCCGAGTATTTGAAGTGCGGAATCTTGCTGTCGCCCCATTTCGAGAGCGTCCTGTCCTGCCTGTCCGCGGTTTCAATTCCGCGCTTGCGCAGGAAAGCCTTTATCTCTTCCTTAAGCTCGACCGCTACTCTCTTCGAGGCGTTGTAATGGATTATCGCTTTTTTTATTGTATTGGAATTTGCTAATTCCAATGCGGCCAA
>JBFYLO010000040.1:0-36134 GCA_041305385.1 Microcaldota archaeon
CTGCGGCAGTTTTGATAAACGTATCAGGAATACTGCAACAGAGGTCGATGGCAACCGGCAAGGAGGCCATTGAGCAGGTTTCAGGAAACCTAGTCGTGGTAGGAATAAGGGGAAACACGGATTCAAACAAAGTGGTAGTACAAACCATGAACATAACAATCACTGCAGCCGCAGGCGCAGGCAGGGTTGACTTGAGCCAGCTAGTAATGAAAATCGGCAACAACAACAACCAGAGCACCATGACCTACATTAACGGGGATCCCACCACAGTTAGATTCAACATAACTGAGATAAGGGACCCGACCAACCTCTTCACCACTGCAGCGCCTGTTATTGACGGCTCCGCACTGGTGCAGATAAATGTGAACCTCGCCAGCACAGACATCAACCTGCCAGTGAGGACACAGTACCACATAGAGCTGGTCCCAGAGAGGGGAGCGCCGACGATAATAGACGGAATAACCCCGGCGGCCTACTCAACAACAATCCAGCAGCTCTACCCGTAGCGTCCCCCCCTTTCATTTTATTTTTTATGCACGGGTCGAACCGCGGGGGGTTTGCTAATGTTGGATTTCGGGAAAGTCATAGGGAGCATTACGAAGCAGTTACCATTTAGTCTAGGCAAGCCCTCAGCTCCCCCAAAGAGCGAGTCTTCCACCGGAAGCCAGCCTCCTGCGCAAGGAGAGAAACCTTCCTCTCCCGACGCCGGACAAATAGAAATAGGCATTGTGCAAGAGTCTTCTTTTGACACATCGCAGATTGAGGATCTAAAAAAGCAGGTTGCCCTTGCATCCGAGCGCGTAGCTGAGATGGAAGCCCGAGTTGCAAAGGCAGAAAAGTCAGCCGATGCGGCAAAAAAAGAGAACGAACAGCTCAAGGGCCGCATGGATCAGACCGATTCTCGCATTCTTGATATGCTCTCAGTCTACGAGGTAGTCTCAAACCAAATAAACCCATTCGTCGGCTCCTCAAAGGTATTGAGTTCTACGATAGAACAGCTCCAGGAGGAACTAAACACATTGAAATCACAGGTCTCGACAATGGGCGCTGACCTTAAGATACTCTCAAGGGGGAAGGTTGACATAAGCAGACTCGTTCGCACTTCAGTCAGCGAGGCCGACGAGAAGAGGCGGGTCGACCTAACGAAATTGATTCGCTCTGCGGTTCAGAGCAAGAAAACCGTAAGGGTCAAAAAGGGTAATGAGCTTGAGTTCGGACCGTGAAGGCGCATCTGGCCAGAGCCCCCAAGGGCCGGGCCTTACATCTGAGCAGCTTAAGGCAAAGCTCTCGCTTTACGTTGGCTCCCTCCCGTCAACAGTAATAGAGGACTTATTCCAGACTCTAAAGCCAATGAGCCTGTCGGAGCAGAAAGTGGACGAAATAATCGAGCGAACCATAAAATCTTATTCAGGGCAGGAATCGAATGCCAAAATGGACGAGTTATTCGATAAGATGAACAATCTTGAGGACACGCTAATCAGGGCGTTGAAGAGCATCGAGACAAGACAGGAGCAGCGAGGCGTTCCTGAACCGACAGCTGAACTTCCTCCCCAGCCGAGGCAGGTCGTTTCACAACGAGAACCACCACCTGCCAGCGAACCCGAGCCAGATAATTACGAGCCTCCTGCAAGAAAACAGAAGATTCAGTTCGATATTGATGACGATGAGCCGCCGCTTCTATCCGGAGAGCTCAGAAGCCCCGGGCCAGGCTACA
The DNA here is from genome assembly GCA_041305385.1 of Microcaldota archaeon. Taxonomy (GTDB): domain Archaea; phylum Micrarchaeota; class Micrarchaeia; order Burarchaeales; family JAKAKT01; genus JAKAKT01. The sequence continues at coordinate 1,715 of JBFYLO010000040.1, forward strand.
GGGTCCTTCTCCCAGACATCCCAGACAGTGCCATAGCCAACGCCATTTTGCTAAAATGGGTCGAATTCCTGCTCGAAACCGTCGGGCACCAGAACCTGCCGGAGGTTCTCGACTATTATGTAGACATAGGCTGGATAAGCGAGAAGGTTACGATGAAGCTCCTCGCCTACGCGAGCGGCATGGTCGCCCCCCGGGGCCGGGCAAAGGAAAAGCTATCCACTAAAGACCATCTTCGCTCCCTCCTCTTCATAGAGAAGCTCAGGGGCAGGGATTTTGACCAGAGCAAGCTCACGCGACTCGAACGAGAAATAGAATACACGATAGAGAAAAGAATCCGTTCAGATTGAGCGATTCCACGAAGCCAGCCGGCCATAGACTGGCGGAATCGCCGCAGTCAAAATGCTCGCGCTAGCATTTTGACACTGATGCGACAGGGGCAGGCGTCGTTCTCCCCCTTCCAAGACCACGACGGGCTGGCGACGCCCCCCAATTTTTCTGGGCTGAGGGGTTTCCCCCTTCAGTTTCAGAAACAAGGACAGCAAACCAAAAGACAACTCTAGGACGCACGATTCAGACTTAGCATCCCCCGGGCGCAATGCTTCGAGCCGTGCGGTATGTGGTTATGATGTCCTTATTATCCGCTCTCTTTCCCGTCTATGGTTCTCTTCATTTCATCTATGTCATAAGCGTGTTTTATCTGTTCGCCACTTTTGGATTCGGCGTTCCACCCTCTCGACATCGCCACCGTCTCAACCCTGGGGGGTTTTCTCCCTTCCAGCATGCTCGCCGAGATGCCTGCGAATATCCCGCTCAGGACAAGAATAGGGATAACTATCGCGAAAAGCTTTCCTGCAACAGCCAGTTTGTTAAAGATGGCCAGATGCAGAATAAGTATTGCCGAAAGGCCCTTGGGCCCCAGTCCAGCAAGCCAGATATCGAACCCCCGGTCCTCCAGCGATAATTTTATTGAAAGCGTTCTTAGCAACAGCACCAGGACCCAAGCTGCGGCGCCCATTAACGCCAGCGACATGTCAGCGCCAGCTGCCAAAAGTCCAATGTAAAAGAACAGGAAAGTGCCACCAGCCATCAGGACGTCCTCCTGAAACCTGAGGAGCCCCTCGAATCGCGCCTTTGACTTCAGGAGCCCGGCGTTCCCCATCGCGAGCCCGAAGAAGAATGCACTAGTCATTCCGCTGTTCTGGAATATCATCTCGCAGAAAGCAGCCACTGCCAAGACGAGGGACAACGTAAGCGCATCCCTGTGCGGGAAATCCTGGATGAACTTCAATAGCTTTACCCAGACTATCCCCATCAGAAGACCGAACACGAGCCCGAAGGAGAATGCCTGGATTGCCGAGGCCCCCGAGGACATCTCGAAGACAGCAAGCGCCACCATAACGGTTATGGCTTCAGTCAGCGAGCTCTCGAGCATAAGCGAATCCGTCACAGCATTGTCTAGGTTTACAGCATCCAGGATGTGGAATACGAAAAACGAGCAAACCCCAGAGCCTATCGCCCCGGCCAGAACGGACCCCTCGAAGCCAAACCCCAGAACAAAAGTTGCAAACACCCAAACTACTGAGAACGTGGTTATGAGCGTGATGAATGAGAGCAGAAGCGTTCTGGGATGGGCAGCCACCCCGTGAAGGTTGAACTTGAGCCCGCAGGTGAAGAGAATCGAGCCGAGCAGTATGGGGGCTACAAGAATAACGGTGTCGACGAGGGTCTGCGGCATCCTGCTGCCGAACAGCGAGAGGACCACTCCAAGAAGTATGAATATGGCCCCTGGAGGGAACTTGGTCATCCTGAAAATGGCCCAGCTGAGAAACACCAGCGCGACAGCTGATGCGACGATGGCGAATATCTCGAAAGCACCCATACGGGATAGTGTTCGACTTCAAGGATTATAAACCATGGTCTTTTCGTCGGAGCCCGGTCTAGGAAGTTGAATAATCCAAGATAAAAGGAAAGCGCCGGGAGAGGGCGCCCGCCAATCGCCCGAGCTTCGAAATTTGTCCTTGTATTGGAAATTGCTATTTCCAATGCGGCCAAATTTCTGCGGAAATTTGTCCTCGATTCGGGGAAAAAGGGAAGGGCGTGGTTAACGATGGAAAGCTTTATATATCTGTATAAACAATTGTTAATCTGGCAGGCTAAATTCTAATGGAGGTGTACGTTTATGAAAGTACCATGCCAAATCACCCAATGGTACCTTCTCCCGGCCATAAGCGCCGAGATGGTGAAGGAACTGAAGAAAAACGGCATAAAGCAGGCCGAGATAGCGCGTCTGCTGGGCGTGACCCCGGCAGCTGTTTCGCAGTACGTAAAAGGAAAAAGGGGCAAGCGAGTGGGGCTCCCCCAGGAGATTCTAAAAAGAATTTCCAGCACTGCGAAAAGGATATCCTCGCGCGGCATAACCGAAGACGAGCTCTCCCGCGAGATATGCGAGCTATGCATAACGGCTAGACGGTCCCGCACAATGTGCGAATTCCACCAGAAGCTCGGATTTGCCGACAAGAACTGCACGCTTTGCACGGCGGTTAGATGAAGGCTCGCGTCTATCTGGACAATGCAGCAACGACCAGGGTCGACCCGAAAGTTCTAGAGGAGATGCTGCCGTTCTTCTCAGAAAAATACGGCAACGCCTCCAGTCCGCATTCGCTCGGTTCTGAGGCAAAAGAGGCGCTCGAGGAAGCCAGGGTCCGGGTAGCTGGCTTGATAGGCGCAACCCCTGAAGAGATTATTTTCACTTCAGGCGGGACCGAATCCGACAACCTTGCTGTTTTCGGGGCAGCCCGAGCGAGGGGAAAAGGCCACATTGTCACCTCAGTAATTGAGCACCCAGCGGTTCTGAATGCCTGCGAGTATTTGGAGAAAAGCGGATTCGAGGTAACCTATGTTCCAGTGGATTCGGATGGAATACTGAATCTCACAGAGCTCGAGCGCTCGATTCGCCCGGACACGTTCCTCATCTCCATCATGCACGCCAACAATGAAATAGGGACAATCCAGCCGATAAAGGAGATTTCGAAGATTGCTAGGGCCCCCGGGATCCTTCTTCATACCGATGCAGTTCAGTCAACTGGAAAAATCCCGACCAGCGTAAAGGAACTCGGGGTTGACATGCTCGCAATATCCTCTCATAAACTGCATGGCCCGAAAGGAGTTGGCGCGCTCTTCATTAGGAAAGGCATTCAGCTCGCCCCGGCCTCCCAGGGTGGCGGTCACGAGCGAGGGATGAGGTCCGGAACCGAGAACGTTTCAGGGATTGTCGGTTTCGGGGCAGCGGCGAAGATTGCGAAGGAATCAATGGTCGAGATGGAGCGGGTAAAGAAAATGAGGGACAGGCTCATGGAAGGGCTCCTCGAAGTCGAGGATACACTCCTCAACGGCTCCAGAACGCAAAGGCTTCCCCACAATCTTAACGTCTCATTCAAGTTCATCGAGGGCGAGGGCCTCCTCCTCCTGCTCGATGCAGAAGGCATTTGCGTTTCCACTGGTTCAGCATGCTCATCGAAATCCCTGAAGCCCTCCCATGTTCTCTTGGCAATCGGGCGTTCTCCTGAAGATGCCCACGGCTCAATAAGGATGACGCTTTCGAAATTCAACACAGAGACGGAAACCGACAAGGTCCTCGAGGTTCTCCCAAGGGCAGTCGACTCCCTCCGTTCAATCTCACCGTTCAAATCCGACTCGCAGTTAACGGAATTCTCAGAAAAGTATGCAATCCCGGAGGAGATTGAACATGGCGATGTACACTGAGAAAGTAATGGATTATTTCATGCACCCGCGGAACATGGGCGAGATGGCGGATGCGGACGGGGTCGGGATGGTCGGCAATCCCGTATGTGGCGATGTAATGTACCTTTACATAAAGGTGAAGGACAACAAAATCTCGGACATAAAATTCAAGACCATGGGCTGCGCAGCAGCCATAGCCACAAGCTCCATGCTCACGGAACTCGCGAAGGGCAAGACCCTGGAGCAGGCGAAGAAGCTCTCCAGAAGCGACGTGGCGGATGCCCTCGGCGGCCTCCCCCTAATAAAGATGCACTGCTCAAACCTTGCAGCGGATGCGCTCCACAAGGCGATTGAGGACTACGAGAAGAAAAGGAAGGGCTGAGCCTCACTCATACATGCTTAATCTTGTGCACTTTCAGATAAATGAAGTAGTTGTAGTCAGATATATATTCAGAAAACTGGCTCAAAAACTCGTCGAGAAAACTCCTGAACTCACCGTGGGTCTTGAAAACAGCTTCGACTTCCAAATCCGCAAAACCTATGGTCTCATCAATAAAAACGACATTTGGATGCGAGAGAGCGTGCGCCAGCATTCTTTTTCTCAACTCAATCTCCGATATCTGAAAATTTATCTTGTAGAACGTATACCCAAGAACAGGGATGTCAAGCCTCACCCTGAACCTTTTTATCACTCCCTTCTCCCGGAGCCTCCGGATACACGCCTGAACAGTCAAAGGCGAAAGCCCGAGCTTCTGGGCAACCGAAACGGTCCTCGCTCTCGCGTCATTCGACAGGGCATTAAGCACAGAGAACTCGTTTTTTCCAATATCTATTTTGGAATGGGCACCCACGTGGCAAATACCCCTCTCCCTATTCTTGTCGAGAAAACCAAACGTAGCATCATAAACGCCGCTGTAGATTGAAATCTGGGTCTTGGCCAGGTATTTGTGGAACTTCGCTTCGAATTCTTTCCAAAACAATTCGAAATCAGCGAGCACCCGCACCCAAACTACAACTCCAACATCAAAATCGCCCTCTATCTCCCCAACCCACCAAGTGATTGGATTCTTCACGTAATAGTCAAGTATCTCTTCCCGCTTGTTCGGCGAGCACTGCCTAAGTTTGACATAGGCGCGGATTCCCCGGTAACCCAACTTCCCGACGTCGATGACGGAATAGAAATCTTGTATGATACCCTCCTTCCGAAGCCTCTCTATGCTCGAGGCAACCGTGTTTTTGCTTATCCTGAGCTTCTTCGCCAATGCCAGGTTGCTCTGCCTTGCGTCCTGGTCCAGCTCGAAGAGAAGGCGTGAGTCCTTCCGGGACAGTTCCATAGACCAATTGGGAATAAAATATAATTTAAGCCTTTCTGTTTAATCTATTTCCCAAATTTTTAGAATAAGTTATAAATTTAGCATAATTAAAAGTAATAAGTCCATGACAGATGGACAAATACCCGGGCCGCGCCAATACCGCGGCAAGGCAGCCAGCACGTTTGACAGCATGCTCAACAGCAAAGAAAGGATTGAGGTAGGTTTCGAATTTTTTGGCAGGGTTTTTTCCAAACACAAAATCCAAAAACATGCGAAAGTCTGCAACCTTTCCACAGGAACTGGCACACAAACGAACATCCTCCATAAACTGGGCCACCCGGTCATCTCCATTGATGGCAGCCCGAAAATGATTGAGATAGCGAAGAGAAACGCAAAAAAGCAGGGTTTCCCAATAATCCCTGTTGTCGCAGATTGGAAGGACATCGGCGCTTTTTTGGCGCCCGTAAAGGCAATCCTCTGCTGCGGTAATTCATTTGCCCACGAACCGGAGTCCGAAAGGGTCGACATAATGCGACAGATTAGGTCCGTCTTGCAACCGAGCGGTCTGTTCATAGTCGACTATCGAAACTACGACACGCTCATCAATCCCCCGCCAACAAGGGAGCTCCCGCCAGGGGACTATTTCAAGCCAAATGTTCGAATCAGATGCAATTACGACGGTCAGCTCGTGACCCTTACTTATGGCTGGAAAAATACCGAAAAGGGATTATTTAGTCTTTCATTCTATCCAGTTCCAATAAAACAGGAAAAAGAGAGGCTCGAGTCAACCGGCTTCTCCGTGCAAATCTACAGCGACTATAAGGAAGATTTTGACCCGAAAGCTTCGTTCTACCAACTCGTTGGTAAGGTGAGTTAGCAGTACTCCAACCGGTTCTCGATGAAGCCTATAAAAAGTTGGAGAATAAAGTCTAAAGCAAGCACTAGCTCCGGGTGAAACATTGGAAAACACGCTCAAACAGGCTCTCGACCGGGCTTGGGATTCCACCTGCCGGGTTCTTTTCGGCCAGGAGCTCGGCGAGCTTGAGGAATACGCTGACTGGCTCGGGGAATACCTTCCAAAAACCACGAGAAGAAAATCGCACGTTTCCGGAAAGGAAGTCATACTTGCCAAGGACGCATATCCGAAAGTTGCGAGGTTCATCTCCGAAGACGAACTGGTCATGAACAAGGACTATGCGCTCGATATAAACCAGATTAAGGACATCGACTTGTTAATCGAGGCCTTGCAGGAGAAATGCGAATACACGGGCAACCGATACCTCGGGAACAGCGCATTCGTCGAGTCCTCGGACATAATACTCGATTCACAATATGTCTACAACTCGACAAACATCGAGCAGTCTTCCTACATCTACTCCTCCTACATGATGAGGCGCAAGAGCAAGAATATTTTCGGCTCCGGATGGACTGCAAATGGCGACTTTCTGGTTCGCGTGATTGCAGGGATAAACCTCCACCGCTGCTTCGAGTCTCACTTCGTCAGCGATTCCGGGGACATGTACTTCTGCTTCAATTGCGACGCATGCCACGACGCACTCTTCTCATTCGGCCAAAAGAACAAGCACCACATAATCGGAAACCTCCCTCTTCCAAAGGACAAACATGCCCAGTTGAAGGCAAAGCTTCTGGCAGAAGTTTCCGAGCAGATTAAGAAAGATAAGAAATTCAGCTCGCTGTACGGCCTGGTTCCAGACAAGGCGCCCTCCTCAGTTCCGCGCATTTCGCCCCGTCCCGACAAGGAAATAAAAAAGATGCAAGCGATAGAAAATGCATTCTCATCCACCTACGAAGTTCTGCTCAAAAAGAAGCCGCCGAGCATAGAAATCCTGGAGAACTGGCTCGGCCAAAACACAATCGGGCTCGAGGAGGTTCAAACTCCCCTCGGTGATTGGACCTATCTTCCGCTTAATTTTGGAATCGTGTCAGAAATCCCGAGAAAGCGCCTCGTAACTGTCGATGAATCTTTTGAACTCGGGAGGCTCCACCTGGAAGAGACGTCGCTGTCCAGTCTCAGCAGACTAATCGAATCGCTCGGCAGCATCGCGTTCTTCAGTGCCGAGTATAAACAGGGGGAGAACCAGAACATCATAAAATCCCCGTTGGTTTTGCACAGCATAAACGTTTACAAGGGATACGAGTCGACCTATTCCGAACACACAGGTCTCACTTCCCTTTCCCTCCATTCTAAATTTGTTTACGGCTGCAACCGGATAATCGACTCCCAGTTCTGCCTCAAGTGCTACAATTCCCTTTACCTCAACCGCTGCCTGGAGCTCGACGCCTGCCTGAAATGCTCGGACTCCTATTTCTCCCACAACTGCGAGGGCCTGAGTGATGCAATGTTCTGCTTCAACATCAAGGGCAAGCGAAACGTCATCGGGAACACGGAAGTCCCCAAGGACAAATACCTGGCGCTAAAAAATGCACTGCTCGGACAAATCAGCGAGGAGCTCGAAAGGAAGAAAACCCTCAAGTGGAACATCTTCAACATCGGTGCAGTCAGGTGAACGTTGGATTCGTTCATTTAGCCAGGAGAAACCATTCTGAACTCAATTGCCCGCAGCGATTCACTTTTTAACAATTCCCGCCAAACTATCTCCATGAAGGCAATCCGCGCAGCGCTCATCGATGCCGACTACATCACCAAGGGCGACAGGGCAATCATCAGGCTCACCCTCAAGCGGAAGAAGCTCTTCAGGCTCTATGACGAGAATTTTGAGCCTTATTTCTACCTGCAGGCAGGGAACCTGGACGAAGCCGAAAGGAGGCTCGATGCAATAGCGATTTCCGTTAAAGGCGAGGCAGTCAGGATAAAGCGGATTGAGAGAATCAGGCGATTGCTCCATAGCAAGGAGACCGAACTCCTGAAAGTCTTCTGTTTTCATCCTTCCCATGTTCCGATTCTCCGCGAGCAGGTGAAGGAAATCGGCACTCCCTACGAGCACGACATCCGCTTCGCCCGCCGCTACATAATCGACAAGGGCCTCACCCCGTTTAATGTCCTGGAGATTGAGAAAGAAGGAAAACTGATCAAATCCATCAAGGACACCGGGGAAGCGAACGCGAAGCTCAAAACGCTTGCTTTCGACATCGAGACCTACAACCCCCGGGGAATCCCAAGGGAAAGGCAGGACCCGGCAATCATGGTTAGCTATGCAATAAGGGACGGCGAAGCGGGAGTCATAACATACCGGGAAACAAACAGGCCATTTGCAAAAAAGGCCGCAAATGAGAAGGAAATGATTGACGAATTCGTTAGGATTGTCAAGGACTCCGACAGCGAGCTCCTTCTGGGATATAATTCGACTTCCTTCGATCTTCCCTATCTAAAAGCAAGGGCAGATGTCAACAGCACAAAACTTGCCCTAGGGAGGGACGGCTCCGACTTCAGGGCAAGGAGAAGGGGCATGTTCAACGAAGCGAAAATCACAGGCAGGCTCCACGTGGACCTATACCCAGTGGTCCGCTTCCTGGGCATAATCGGGGCGCTTAGGATTTACAAATTTACCCTGGAGAACGCATACCAGGAGATTACTGGCAAGAAGAAGCTCATGGTGGGCAAGCTTGGGATTTGGCAGATGTGGGACAATGATTCCGAAAGGGGGAAACTCGCGGACTACTCTCTCGGGGACGCACAATCGACTCTTGAGATAGGCCAGCGCGTAATGCCAATGGAAATAGAAATCTCAAGACTGGTCCGCGTCCCGCTTTTCGACATAACCGGCATCTCTACTGGTCACCTGGTGGAGCTCTTCCTCACCCAAAGCTCTTTTGACAAGGGGATGGTTGTCCCCAACCGGCCACGCGAGGAGGAGGTCCAGTCAAGGGAGGGATACATGCTCCAGGGTGCTTATGTGAAAATCCCAAGCCCTGGAATTTACGACAACATAGCGGTTTTCGATTTCAGGGGGCTGTATCCATCGATAATCACTTCCTACAACATCGACCCGGACATGATTGACTGTGACTGTTGTCCTGGGAACGAAGCACACCTCTCGCCCTCAGGCTCCCGCTTCTGCAAGAAGAGGACCGGCCACATCCCAGAGGTCCTTGGGAACATAGTCGAGCACAGGACGCAGATTAAAAGAAAAGTAAAAACAATCCCGAAGGATTCCGAGGAATACGCAATACTAAACGCCAGGCAACAAGCACTCAAGGTCCTTGCAAACAGCTTCTACGGGATGCTCGCATACGCCCGCTCCCGCTGGTATTCGAAAGAATGCGGGGAGGCAGTTACATCTTTTGGAAGGCACTACATTCAGGAGACCGCAAGAAATGCGGAGGGGGCCGGGTTTGAGGTACTTTACGGTGACAGCCTCACCGCGGACAGGTTCGTAACGATTCTCGACCCGCAAGGCACCGTAAAAATACAAAACATCGAGGAGCTTTTCGAAAAAAACAAAGGAAACTCCGTGGGGCGAGGAGAAAAGGAAACAATCCGGTTGTCCGGCTATAAGGCGCTCACAGCAAATCCAAAGAGCCGAAAACCAGAGTGGAAGGATATATGCGAGGTAATCCGGCACAGGACAAATAAGAAGATATTCAGGATTTCGCAGAAATTCGGTGAAACAGTTGTGACCGAAGACCATTCAATAATAATCGAACAAAGTGGAAAACTTGTGAAAGCGAGCCCAGAAGAAATGGGCGGACATCCGTTTGTGAAGGTAAATTCAGTTCCCGGCGTGAAGAAATTAAAACAATTAGATGTCTACGAACATCTGAAAGATTATTCATACAAGACAATCTACAAGGGCAGAGAAAAAATCATCTCCGCGAAAGCAGACGATAGTCACGTCTGGTTCAGTTGGACTACCCGTAAAAAACCGGTAAAAGTTAAGCGCTTCATCCCAGCCGGCAGCCAAGAATTCGATAGCCTTTGCAGGCTCCTCGGTGCTTATATACCCGAAGGTAGCTCCTCTACTCCAGAAACCACTTCAAGCAGATGGGGAGCATCGATATCATCATCAGACTTCAAATGGCTTGAACAGTTAAAGCAGGATTACGAAAAGCTTTTTGTCAATGCTCACTCGTGCGTAATAAAGTCCACCAAAAAAACCAGAGCATTGGAATATTTCACCCAGACCTCAGCAAAAAGAATCAGATACGAAGACAATACTTGCAAGCTCCAGATGATGAATCAGCTCGCAGCAATCCTATTCAAGGCTTTTTGCGGGCAGAAATCAACCGGAAAAAAGATTCCCGAGTTCATATTCCACAGTCCGGAAAAGCACCAGCTCATCCTTCTTGAGCAGATGATAAAGGGCGACGGGACCCACACAGTGAACAACAAACTCGGGTATTCGAAAGAGTACATAAAAAGAAACTTCAGGTATGCGACCCGTTCTCTCGGTCTCGTGGGCGGGATTTCCCTCCTCCTAACCCAACTTGGCAGGAATCACTACATAACCTACCGACCTGGCAAGAAACTCTACACTCTTGGCACTTCGGACAGGACGAACCAGGGTTTTGTTACGAAACTAAGCGAGGAAAAATACAGGGGCTACGTGTACGACCTATCGGTGAAGGATAACCACATGTTCGTTGATTCGTGCGGGCAAGTGCTGCTCCACAACACAGACTCGATTTTTCTCCTTTACAAAGGAAAAACCCGCGAGCAGGTAATGGAATTCCTTGCAAAAACCAATTCCGAACTCCCCGGGAACATGGAGCTCGAGCTCGAGGGGTTTTATTCGAGAGGGCTTTTCGTCACCAAGAAAACCGCGGGAAAGGACAAGAACGAAGGAACCGGTGCCAAGAAGAAATACGCGCTCATGGGCGAGGATGGCAGCATAAAGATTCGTGGCTTCGAGCTCGTGAGGAGGGACTGGTCACCCATTGCCAAGAAGACGCAGCAGAGGGTGCTTGAGGCGATTCTGAGGGACGGCAGCAAGGAAAAAGCCGTTTCAGTAGTCAAGGAGACAATCGATTCGCTTCGAGCCGGGTCAGTTCCCCTTCCGGACCTAGTCATTACCAACCAGATAAAGAAGAGGTTCGAGCAGTACGAGATAATCAGCCCGGAAGTCATTGTTGCAGAGAAACTGAAGGAGAAGGGAACTCCAGTACCGATTGGTTCGATTGTCGAGTACGTCGTTACCAAGAGTGGAGTGGTTTCCGATGAGCTTCGACGCAAGATTGATGCCAAGAGGCGGGAAATCAGGCTGAAGAGAAACATAAAAGGAAAGGATGATTCGAGAGCCACAGAACCAATCTCATTCAAAGCCGAGTCCCTCGAGTTCGCCAAAGACTATGATGCCGATTATTACATCAACAACCAGGTCATGCCCGCAGTCCTGAAAATTCTCAAGGAGCTTGGCTACGAGGAGGACGACCTGAAGTTCAAGGGCACACAGAGCTCGCTGGGGGACTTCTAGCCAGGGCAAATAGCTATAAAATTGAACCCCGAATTCAAGTCATGAAGCCGAAGGCAATCTTCTTCGACATCGACAACACGCTTTACGATACTGCCAAGTTCGCTGAAAGGGCCAGAAGGAACGCCATCAATGCGATGAGGGAGGCCGGGCTCGAGGCGAGCGAAGAGGAAGTCTATAAGGCGCTTCTGAAAGTTATCGCGAAGAGGACCTCAAACTACGATCGGCATTTCGATGAAATGATCTCCTCGCTCGGTCAAACACCGGCGCCAAGGATGATTGCAGCAGGAATTGCGGGCTACCACAACACCAAGGCGAGCATGCTCCCTTTCCCGGAAGTGAAGAGGGTCCTCGTCGAGCTTCGGGATTCAGGGTACAAAATCTACGTGGCATCCGAAGGGGACTCGCTCAAGCAGTGGGATAAGCTGATTCGATTGGGGCTCGACCACCTGTTCCACGATGTATTTGTGACCGAGGATGTCGGAAGGAAGAAGTCGAAGGAATTCTACTCAGCAATAATGAGGAAACTGAAACTAAGTCCTGGCGAATGCATGATGATTGGCGATTCAGAGGAGAAGGACTCGATTCCTGCTGGCGAAGCGGGAATGAAAACGGTTCTCATCACTCATGATGGAACGAGGGGAAAAGCCGATTATAAAATAAGGAGCTTGACCGAACTTGAGTGTCTCCTCTCTACGTTGTGATGCTATGGCAATTGAAGACTACGAAAAAGCGGGAAAGATAGCGAGGGAAGTCCTCGAAAGCGGAGCGAAGACGATAAAGCCCGGGGTGAAACTGCTAGAGGTGGCTGAAAGCGTCGAGAATGAAATTCGAGCAAGAGGAGCAGGAATAGCCTTTCCTGTGAACATCTCCATCAACGAGCAGGCGGCCCACTACACCCCTGAACACGGATGCGACAAGGTTTTCGGGGAGAAGGATGTTGTCAAGCTGGATGTCGGGGTTCATGTTAATGGTTTCATTGGCGACACTGCCCTTACAGTGGACCTTTCCGGTGAACATGGCAAGTTGCTCGAGGCGAGCGAGGCCGGGCTTGAAGCTGCAATTTCCGGCATGAAGCCAGGAGTCGAAGTCGGCGAAATCGGCGCCCTAGTAGAGGCGGAGATTAAACAGAGGGGGTTCAAGCCAATAGAGAACCTCACCGGGCACAAGCTTGAGCAGTTCAAGCTCCATGCAGGGACGGAAATCCCAAACATAAAAACAACCTCCAAGCACAAGGTCCAGGAGGGCGACGTGTTTGCCATTGAGCCCTTCGCAACTGACGGCGCCGGCCACGTTTCCGATGGCTCGCAAGTCGAAATCTTCATGTTTATCGATAAGAGGCCAGTCAGGCTCCGGGAATCGAGAAGGCTGATGAACTATGCGGACGAGAAATTCAGCGGGCTTCCCTTCGCTGAGAGATGGCTTTACAAGGATTTCAATTCGAAACTGCTTCTAAGCTCCGCACTAAGGGAACTGGTGGGGTTCGGCGTTCTCCACCCATACCCCATTCTCGGCGATGCAGGAAAAGGGCTCGTCTCCCAGGCGGAGAGGACGGTACTAGTCGAAAAAGACGGCGCACGAGTGCTTACGAAATAGGGGTTTCAAAATGACAATTTCAAAACTCGAGGATTTGCTGAAGAACATTAAACCCGAGCCCGAGGAAGGGAGGTACTATTTTGCCCCAGTAAGCGAATCCCATCTGTTCAGTCTTGTCAACTACCTCTCCTACATCAAATGCATTTTCAGAGAAGAGGAGGGGCTTTCAGTTCTTTTTTCCGAGGAAATAAAAGAGGAGATGTCCGGGATGAGCGACGAGCAGGCAGGGCCATTCGCCCTCATAGCCATCAGGGCCGAATCGGATTTGTTTGCAGTCGGCTTTCTCGCGAAAATAACCGAAGCCCTCGCAAGAGATGGGATAAGCGTAAACGCAATCTCGGCCTTTCGCCACGACTACCTGCTTGTTCCCTTCGACAAAAAAGAAAGTGCAATGAATGTTCTCCGGGAGTTGCAGAAAACCAGTTGACTCGGGCCCCTAAGCAGACAGCTCTTCCGGCTTAAACAGCCTCTCGCAATAGAAGCACCTGATCCCATTTCCCTCAAGCTTGAATTCGCTCTCCATCTTTTCGTGGTTCGTTATGCAGTTCGGGTTCGGGCAGGCTGCAACCCCGACGAGCCTGCTCCTCAGCTTCACGTGCCTCTTCTCGATTACCTCGAAGTTCTTTATGATGTTCAGGCTTGCATCAGGGGCAATGAGTGCAATCTTGTCAGCAGTCTTGTCATCGATGTGCTTGTCCGCAATTTTCACGATGTCTTTCTTCCCCATCTTGCTGCTCGTAGTGTTCATAAGGAGAGCGACTTTTCCGTGGTACCCAACCTGTATGTTCAGAATCTGTAATACGCGAAGCCCCTTTCCCGCTTGTATGTGGTCAATCACAGTTCCGTTGTCGATTTTTTCCACTTTCAGCATGCTCACGCCCCCCCGAGAAGCTTCATCAGTATCGCCATCCTCATCGGAACGCCCAGCTTTGCCTGCTCGAAGTAGGTCGCGTGCTTGCTGTTGTCCACTGCCGGGTCTATCTCATCAAGCTTTGGAAGAGGGTGTAGTATCACGAGGTCCTCCTTCACCCCCTTCAGCTGCTCCTCGGTTATCTTGAACTCCCTCTGGAGCTTCTCCGCCTCGTATGGGTCCGCGAACCTCTCCTTCTGAATCCTGCAGACATAGGCGACATCCGCATCCCTGAGGTCAAGCTCGTGAGTCTGCCTTATGTTCATTGAGAAGAGGTTCTTTGCTTCCTCAAGAATCCCCCGGTCCATTTCAAGGCCCTTTGGGGAAACAAGCGTTACGCCCGCCCCGAACATCCCGAGTCCATAGAGGAGCGACCTCATGGTTCTTGCGTATTTTAGGTCACCGACAAGGTAGACGTTCAGCCCCTCAACTTTTTTCTTCACCTTTCTTATGGTATAAAGGTCAATGAGCGTCTGGGTTGGATGCTGGTTCCCGCCGTCCCCGCCGTTTACCACAGGGTGTTTTGCGACATTCGCCGCGAGCCGCGCCGAGCCCTCGAGATGGTGTCTCATCACAATCAGGTCCGCGTATCCGTCGACTATCTTTATGGTGTCGACGAAGCTCTCGCCCTTTGCCATAGACGTCAGCGCCACGGACTCGAAGTTAATCACATCCGCCCCGAGCCTCTGCGCTGCAGCCTGGAACGACAATCTAGTCCTGGTGCTAGGCTCGAAAAACAAAGTTGCAACGATGCGGCCCTTGAGATGCTGTTTTCCCTTGCCGAGCTCCCCCTCCATCTTCTCAGCGAGAGAAATCAAGCCCTCGATATCCTTGCGTTCCAAGTCGCGTATAGAAATAAGATCCTTGCCGTTCATGGAACCCCCTTCTCTTTAGGGTTAATATTAATATAAATCTTTGCAAAATTAAGAGCATGAAGGGAAGACTGATCTGTTTCGAGGGAACCGACGGCTCTGGAAAGGGCTCGCAAATCAGGCGCCTTGCTGAAAAAACGCCGGGTGCGGTTTTCTTCACTTACCCGGACAAAGGCTGGGAAATCGGGAGAATCATCGCGAAATTCCTCAGGAAGAGGGTTGCGTTCTCGCCTATCCACCAATTTCTCCTATACGCCGGGGACATTCACAAGGACCAGGAGAAAATAAATGGAATGCTCGAACAGGGGAAGACCGTAATCCTCGACCGCTATATTTTTTCAACTATCTCCTACCAGGGTGCCTCTGGCTTTGGGACGAAGAGGGGAATTGGACTCGTGACCGAACTAGGCTTTCTAGCTCCCGATATCGCGATTCTCCTCGACATAAACCCGAAAACATCTGTTGAGAGGAAGAAGAAGCAGAACAATGCCCTCGAGAGATTCGAGAAGCAGAGGTTTTTGAAAAAAGTAAGGGCCAATTATCTCGAGCTGGCAAGGAATAATTTCCTGTCAAAAAAGTGGTTCATCGTTGACGGCGAACGAAGCGAGGGCGAAATCGCCGAAGAGATATCTTTATTAGTCTTAAAATCGCGATAATTCCCGCCCGTGCTCCAGTTGTCTAGCTCGGTCAAGGATACCGGCCTTTCGAAATCAGAAACCCTCGTTTTAGCATGTTTCTGATTGAGGCCAGCCGGCGACCCGGGTTCAAACGCGAGTTTGCGACGCAAACTGCGTCGTTCAGCCTCGCTGAAGATCCCGGCTGGAGCACTTTTTTTTATTTCTCTTGTTTTCCTCCAACGAAGCCCAGTCTCAAAATTTCTCTTCGAAAAGTAGCGGAAGAAAGCAAATGCTTAAATACTCCCCGATTAACAAAATTATCGACCAGTTTAGATGTCCGGGGTAACAAAGATGGAAGTGCAGTCGGCGATAGCGTTCGATACCGACGAGCTTGAGCGGCTCAAGTCCTCCAATCTCCTAAAGGATTTTGTGTCAGCCCAGCAGGGGAACTGGAATCACGAGGAATGGGAAAATTTCCTCAGCTCTGTCAGGGAACTCGGATACAATCTCCCCGGTGTCGTCATTGGCGCAGAGCTCGAGATGGAAAAGACATACTATTGGAAAGTGAAGAATGGTGAGATAATCGTTCCCGAGAACTCAATGGCCCCGGGGCAGATGGAACAGACCCCCTGCGAAACCGAGGCCCTCGTGTGCGAAAAGGCGGACGAGCTCCAGAAGATATCCCCAAACGACGTCGGTGGCCCAAGGGCCCCGGAGATGCCGAAGAAAGCCGAGTCATTCGACCCGATATCTGAGCTCGAGAACGCAGTCATAATAGAAGAGAAGCATGTCGAGGAGACTAATAAGGCTCCTGAGATTCAGGCAGGGCTAGACCCCTGGAAGAATGTTAATTTCGAGTCGCTCTCCCGCGAGGAGAGGGCGGCCTATCTCAAGGATCAATTAAAGAAAAAATTGGGCGAGGGATGAACATGATAATAACTGTTGCCTCCGGAAAAGGGGGTGTCGGGAAAAGCAACTTTGTGGCAAATTTGGGGATTTCCCTTTCCGAGTTCGGAGTCGACGTGGTAATCCTCGATGGGAACTTGACGAACGGAGACTTGGGATGCATACTCGGCCCGCCATTCCCGAAGAAGACGATACACGACGTCATATCCGACGGCGTTCACATCAGCGATGCAGTCTTCCAGCACCCGACCGGAGTCAGAGTCGTAGCCTCCAGCCTCTCAGTGGATGACATGGCCATAGTGAAGCCGAAGCACCTGAGCGAGATAGTCGGGAGCATGGAGAGCCTCGCCGACGTGATTCTTCTTGATGCGCCAGGCACTCTGGGAGAGAACACAGTTGAGAGCATGAAGCTCGCAGACAAGGTGATACTCCTGACTACCCCCGAGATAACATCCTACGCCAACACGCTAAAGACGAAAAAGGTTGCCGAGAAGCACAGCCTCGATGTTCTTGGGACAGTCGTCAACAAGGTCAGGAGGAACTGGGGCAAGGTTGAGAAAGAGGCAGAGGACTGGATTGGCGCAGATGTTCTGGGCATCCTCCCATACGACGAGAACGTGATAGAGAGCGTCGAATACGGGAGGCCAGTGGTGCACCACAAGCCATTCAGCAAATATTCGGTTGAGATGAAGAAGTTCGGAGCAGCCCTTGCGGACGTGCCTTACTCCCCGCCGAGTTACTTCAGGCAGCTGGTTGCCAGGTTCTTCTGAGTTTTCTTTTCCTAGCGCAAGGCGCAGGCCATCTCGTCCCCGACCTTTGGCCTGCGGTCCGCCTTCGATGGCGGACCAAGCGCCCGGGCGCCTGCCCCCCTAGCGCTTTTCCGAAAGCAATTTAAGCAGCGCCAGCGATTCCCTAACGTGGAACAATGGGTTTGAGCACTTCCGTTGCAATGGTCATCATCCTTCTCGGTGCGGTCGGGGCCCTGGCCATCGCCTACCCTGCCTTTGAGGAGGGGATTCTGAAGATTTCCGATTCATTCAGGGAGCAGAACAAGAATTACGCGCAGGTGCACGAGACCTCGCTTTCAGTCGAGAACATAACGCTGACTGGAAATTGCGTTCTCTATAACCTCACAATCGGAATCAACAACACAGGCTCCGAAGGCATAACAATCGGGAAACTCAGCTTTTTCGATAATGGGGAAGTCCTCGGCAACACACTGTCCGGACTCCTTGCGCCTCGCAAAGGCATTAATATTACTTACGAAAATATGACTAGTGCTGCGAGCAGCCACACAATCAAGGTTGTTGCTGGGAACGGAGTCTCGGCTTACGGAGAATATGACTGCTGATAGGTGTTTTTGATGGGATTCGGGACAAGCGTGACTCAGGCGATTTTCTTCATTGCATCGGTATTGGTTGCCCTGGCGATTGTCGGGGCCGCAACCATCTCAATCAACTCGCTGGCGAACAGCTTTGGCCAGAAGGCAGGCGAGCTCTCAGACCAGATAAAAACCGAGATAAAAATCACCGGGGATGCATGTTACCTGGGCGGTTCGACCAACGTTTATGTTAAGAACACGGGCAGCTCTTTCCTGGAGGCCAACTCCACAAACATCTTCCTTGGCGGCTCTGCCCTGGGCGTAGAAGCGATACATCTCTTCAAAAACAACGCTTGGACCGAGTATTCGACCCAGGAGGCCTGGGGCCCTGGCCAGCTCGCCCGCTTTACCCTGTCCTCAAGCCTTCCGATAGGCTACAACAGGCTCATGGTCGTGACCCAGTATGGAACCTACGACCAGATGGAATATTCAGACTGCTGAGTACTGGCGCTTCCAAGCTCTATTCCCAGGCATACACTATTACTGAAACAGCACTCCCATCGAGGCTTGAGACCGCCTCTGCCCTGGAGACGTGGCTTGAGTTTGCCCGCGCGTTCTCTCTTTCCTGTGTCGAGAGATTGTAATAGCACTGCGAATAGCTCGAGGAATTGCAGACGAGAACCGATACTTCGTAGGCCGACAGGCCAAGGGAACTTCTGGCGAGCGTGTAATTGGAAGAGTAAAGCGTCGAGAGCCTGGAGAGCTTCTCTGCGCACAGCGTTCCTTCTCCGCAGGAGAGCCCGGCTCTCTCGCAGGTTGAGGAGTCCCAGTTGTCAGGCCTCCCAGGAGTGAGGGCCAGCTGCTGGACTGCGAAAAGCGCCTGCGCGCCGCGCTTCTCATCAAAACCGAGGGATTCGGAGTTCTTCATCTCTGCGTCCAGGAAGGACACCAGAACGAAGACCAAAACTGACAGGGTTATGGTTGCGAGCACAAGGTCTATGGATGCGATTTGCCCCCTCATCCCTCCCTCACCGCCAGCGCGTTTCCATCCTGGTTTTTTATCAGAAGCACGTCGCCTTTCTCTATGATGTCGGAATACGAATAGGTTACTGGGAAATCAGCCAGGGCCTCTTCCCCGCCGACTTTTAACACAGTTGAGGTGTTGTTGAATGTGAAATTCCCGTCAACCCTGTAGCTGAGGTAGTGATACCGGATTCCATCGACATCGGATGCCGCAACCTCCCCGACAGAATGGACTGCCGAAGAATAGGCACGGAACGACGATTGGGAAGCGAAGGCCAGGACATACGGGCCCAGGACCTGGGCCGCCATCGTGCAGACGATAACCCACATCAAGACTGCGAACACATATTCGAGAGACATCTGGCCCCGCAATCAGCTCACCTCGGGACTATGACTACGCATCCTGAGGCGTTGACCGTCATGTTGAATGCGTTGAATCCTGATTTCACATCCCCCCCCACCGTATTCTGCCAATTCCCGGCGACTGTTGCATCAAGGAGCCTGAATGCTTCGGCTCCGGAAACGTTCAGCGACAGGTAACGCCCCTCCCCGCCCATATTCCCTCCGATGTAAGATGATGCGTGGTCAATGCTCCCAGGCAGGTCTACGAAGACGAGAGCGCTTGCTCCAGGCCCCTCGACATAGAGCCTTTCGGCAGTGGTAGCCATCCTATCAAGAGCCACGTCCGCCTTGAACTTCATCGAATCAGAGACCGTCGAGTATGCGTATATGAACCCAGCGACTATCGGCAGCAGAAGCAGGGTGAACAGTGCGATGAGCTCAATTGATGCCTGCGCCTTTTTTTTCAGCCTTATGGCGCTTTGTATCATCTGCGCCCTCTTTCGCTCGAGCTCCTCCAGCTTCAGGTCAAGCTGCGTCTGGTCCGCCTTGGTGTCGAGTTTCCCGTAAATCTTGTCCAGGTCTCCCTCAAGATTTTTTGCGACTTCCTCCAGTTCCCGCATGTCCTCCTCGAGCTTTGCCCGGTTTTCCCTCGCTTCCCGTCCCAGGCCGGCGGCATACCTAACGAGCCAGAATATGAACAGTATCGTTCCGAGGATAAGCACTATCGACTGCGAACCCATCATTTCTTCCCAGTTCATTCGCCCTCCTCCTTAACTCTCCTCGCCACCGCCTTCTCGGGGAGCACCTTGGTCACAACGTTCTCGTAGATTGAAAGGTTTATGCGGGTCTCGAGCTCCCCCACGTCAATCTTATTGTGGAGCTGGCTCTCGGAGTCCTCGACCTGCTCCTCCAGTTTCGACAGATAGTAAGCCACATCCTCAATCCGCCTCTTCGCCCTGAGTTCAGAGGCATCGTTGTATTGGGATACTTTCGTGAGGTAGTACACGAAAACCAAGCCGGCTATGAATAGCACCGAGCAAAGTGCGAACACAAGCGTATCGACGAGACCCACAGGAGCACCATTACCTATTCCTCTTGGTATTTTAATATACCTGTTATATTGCTCGGGATTCAGCCCGCGGAGCGTGTCACATACATCCAGGCCGTGCGTTTTTCCTCAGAGCACTTGCCGGCGTTGCTCCTGCGGCTCGCCCGAGGCCGACCGCAGGAGGTCCGCTCCCGGGAGCGGCCCCGGCTCTCCGAAGAGCCGGCAACATTGCCGGCGCGTGCTTGTTAATTTCGCAACGCCATAATACTTCTCCTGCAAGAAGCTTTATATACCGAGAAGGGAAATGCCTAGTTTGCGAGGGATTTTATGACCGTTAGAATAAAAGAAGTCGCAAAGTTCGACCTCAAGGAGCCGCTGCTCATCGAAGGGTTTCCGGGAGTGGGCCTCGTAGGAACGATTTCTGCGAGCTACATAGTGGAGAAGCTCAAGATGGACCCGCTCGGCTACATCGTTTCCGAGAAGTTCCCGCCTTTGGCAGCTGTTCACAACTACATGCCCCTGCACCCGGCTAGGATATACAAATCAAAAAAACACAACCTGGTGGTCCTATTCAGCGAGTTTACAATCCCCATGGGGGTCATCCATCACCTTTCTTCAGAGATAATCGAGTGGTCCCGCGAGCACAAGGTCAGCAGGATATTCTCGCTCGGCGGCATATCCCTGGAGAGCGAGAAAAAGGAGGTCTTCGGCATTGCAAGCACGGTCGAGCTCTCGAAGCAACTCGAGGCGAACGGAATAAAGAGGATAAAGGAGGGCGCGACAACCGGCGTCAGCGGAGTTCTTCTTGCCGAATGCGCCTCCCGCGGATTCCCCGCAGCATCGCTGCTCGCCGAGGCAAAGCCAGATTTCATGGACCCTCTCGCAGCGGCGATGGTGATTGAAAAGCTGAAGCCCATGACAGGCCTCGACATCGACACCACCGAGCTCATCAACGAGTCCAAGACCATCGAGTCGAAGATGAAGGACATCATGGAGAATGCCAAGGTCGCAATCGAGCACCACAGGAGAGTCGAAGGATTAGGCCCGATGTATCAGTAAAGGGAAAATCACAACAAACAGCATTTGGGCTCGAGTTCAAAATTCGAATACTCTAGTTAGCCACGCATTCAAACCCATCCCAGCATTTACCCGGCCCGCAGTCGCAACCAGAAGTCAGGACAGCGGCGCAGGCCACATTCGGGTCCCTCGCAAATTCGCAGGAGTCCATGCAGCCATTCGTGAAGCCCTTGTAGACTGCCCCCTCGGACTCGCAAACCTCGAGCGTCTGCGACGGGGGGAGCGGTTTCGTCGCCTCGGCAATCTTCTCCCTGAACAGGAAGAAGCCGAAGACCAGGGCGAACACAATTGCAACAAATGCAAGTGCTTTCCTTTCCTCCATGCCCTCAGTTCTCTCCCCAGAATTAAAAGCTTATCCTCCCACATACTAAACACTGTTGAGGTGGTCATATGAATTTCTCGGAAATGATTTCGTTCTTGAAAGAGGTCGTAACACAGCCGGAGCAGGCATTTCTCAAGCAGAAGGGCAAAGGTGGGATCGGGGACGCCCTCAAGATGGTCCTTGCCATAGGCCTTTTGCAGGCGATTGTTCTCAGTTTGGGAATCCTTCTACTTGGCTGGCTTTTCATCCCCAATGTTGACTATCTGCCCACTCCTTATCCTGGAATCATGGCCCTCACGGCAATCGTCTTTGTCGGTTCCATTGTGCTCTCGCTACTCGGGTTCTTCGTTTTCTCAGGCATTTATCTCGCAGTGGCAAAACTCCTCGGGGGAAAGGGCACTTACAGCGGGCAGTGCTATCTTCTGTCCTTATTGATGCCGCTTGCAGCTGTCGTAGGCATAGTATCCGCTTTTGCGAGCATTTTCTCAATATTTATCCCCTGCTGCCCGTCCATGGTCAGTTTTGCACTGTCCCTTTACATACTCTATCTCTATGCAATTGCAATCAAGACCGAGCATGAGCTCGATATCATCAAGGCTGTGGCAGCGATTCTCATCCCAGCGATCATAATCGCCATCCTGCTTTTCGCAGTAATTTTTGTCTTCATGTTCTGGAACCTAGGAGCGTTCAACCCATCACAGCCAACGCAGCAAGTCGGATTCTCAGTCCTTCGGCCAGTTGCCTGGAATTTTCAGGGCGCAGGCTATGGGGCCGGGAATTCCCTCTATGCGACCAATGCCCTGGTGGCATTCTCGAACATCGCAGGGATCGACCTTACAGTTGCAGTAAACGGGCAGAGCAGTTCCAAAAATTCAATAATAAAATTCTCGAAGCCTGGAGCCTCGAACTGCGGCTGGTATGGAGATGTCTCCGTCGTGAATGAAGTGGGTTCGACACGAGAAGTGAAATGGGATTCATCAAGGCAACATGGTCTCGTTGAAGTCCCGGCTGGAAGACAGATGATAGTAACGGGCTTGATAACGGGGCCCGCAGGTCCTGAAGATACGACCAACACCTGTGGGGGCCCGAGCGGCGGTGTCTACAGGTGGATGATTTCCTACCAGACAGCCCTGGACCAGTATAACATCCAGCACTCGGACTCGGGAACCATAACCGGGAAATTCCAATAGCTTCCCGGCACCTTTTTATTTTATCCCAGACACTTATCTAGCACTGCGGGGGTACCTAAGCACGGTCAAAAGGGCAGGTGAGCGATTCGCTCTGCCAGACTTAAGATCCTGTGCACTCAGGTGCTCCGTGAGTTCAAATCCTTCCCTTTTCTTTTAGAAAAAGAAAAGGTCTGGATCAACCCCAAAAGAAAAACGTTTTACTGGGGTTCGGAAAATCTCACCCCCCGCATCTTTCTTTATTCTATAATCTTACCGAAAGGCTTGACAATCAACAAGGAATTAGCTGCGCAAAGTTCATTTATAAAGGATTGCGCAGCTCGGGCGAAAAGTTTGCGCAGAGTCGGAATTCTAGTTGGGTTGTGCATCGTTTTTTCAAACGCCCAAACTAATAAAAATGTGTCAATAGTTAATTTCACCGCTGGTTTCTTGAAACTCGTTTATCTGTTGCCGCTCTTAGTCCTGGTTTTCGTAATTCTCGGTTGCACTTCGCCCCAAAACAAGTGCGAAGGACACAAAGTTGGTGAGACTTGGCAGGCAGAGGACGGGTGCAACAACTGCACGTGCTCGGAATCAGGAATTGCCTGCACCAAAGGTTGGTGCGGATTTTCGGAGAAACAGTGCAAATCGGAGCAAGGTCCGTCAAAGGATTGGTGCTATGATACTCTTGCCGCACAGGAGCAAAACCCCATATACTGTGAACAAATATCATCCCAGGAAAGGAAAGACTACTGCTACCGTGTCGTGTCCTTCTTAAAGAAGGACCCAAACATCTGTTCAAAAATACAAAATGAAGAAACAAGAACCTTATGTCTTGCAATGGGCAGGAGTGATACATCCGAATGCGAAAAAATGAAGGATTCCGACTCAAAATACATGTGCCGAAGTTATGTAACAAAAGACACTGTAGATTGTGACAAAATCACGAATAAAAGCATACAATACGAATGCTACCAATCAGTTGCAATAGCCAAAAACAACTCGACTATATGCGAAAACATACAGTCCTCAACTCCAAACGATGACCGCGACTATTGCTACCTCGCGGTTTCAAGCCTAAATCAAAACCCAGAACCTTGCGGGAAGGTCAGCAAAGTGGGACTCAAGGACTGGTGCTTCAAATTGTTGTCATCCCGAACGCATGACATGGGGCTCTGCTCAGAAATAAAGGACCAATACGAGATGGGCGTCTGCTATACCAGTATTGCAGAGTTCAGAAAAGATATGGCAATATGCAACAAGATTGAGGACACTATGAACAGGGACTCATGTTACTTACGGTACGCGAGATCCAACCAAGACAAAAAAGCTTGTGAGTATATTGAAAACCAGGAATGGAAAACGGACTGTGCGGAGGAGATAAAGTAACAATGCGGTCGTACTCAACAGCCCACATGGAAGCCAGAAAGAGAGTTTTCATCAACGAATTACCGATTACATGTTTAACAAGAAATGAGATTCAACTAGTGCGGGAGCCCAAGGTCAGACTCTAGATTCCCTCTCGCCTTGCACCCCCCACGCCTTTCTTTATTTCTATATTTCTGCAATCAGATTTAAAATTGCCGGAAGGTTTAAATATACAATTATTGTATATATACTCGAGGTGAATGTTCATGAAATCCACAATGTTGCAATACGAGGGAAGCGTTGAGGAGGCAGTCGACAGGCTGCTGCAGCTCGGCGTTTTCAAGTCCAAGGCAGACATCTTCAGGGTCGGCGCAATGGAGCTTGCTGCAAAGTATGGGCTTGTCAAGACGAAGGAGGAAGTCATCGAGGAGATGATGTACGAAGATGCGCAACCGGCGTTGCGCAAGCTGAAAGCAGGCAAGGCACGGCTCCATAAAATCGAGGACATCTGAGCTGGTCCGATGCCTTCCAACAGTGAAAAATACGAGGTCCTTCTTACTGACGATGCACTCGGAGCGCTGAACAAGCTTGATAAGCCGCTGCGTGAGAGGGTAAAAAGGAAGCTGGAAGCGCTAAGCAAACTGCGGCCAGCAAGAACGCTCAAGAAGCACAGCGACATTTGGGTTCTTGAGATTGGTGACTGCCGGGCCCTGTATTTAATGGACAAGAATGCGAAAACAAAAACGGTATTTTTCATAGGCAACCATAAGGAATACGAAAAGCGATATTTCCTCATGTTCAAGTGAACCGGGTTGGCCGTATCAGACCGCACTTTTTGTTTTTAATGATTACGGAGCATAGGTTATCCAATGAGATTCGTGCTTCTGTTTGCAGTTATTGCACTGCTCGCAGGGATAGCCATGGCTGAGTTCAACATAACTGAGATACGGGGATTCGATGCCTCGCGTTTTCCGGAATACCCGGAAATAGGGCAGATGCGGCAGAACCTCCTCCTCGCCTATTACTCTCAGGGCAGGGAATCGCTGCCAAAGGATTTCTCCGAATTCGCCCAGTCGTCGCTTGATTTCATGGCTAAGTTCGAGGGAGCCTACAACCTGTCAAAATCCGAGGACCCGGAAACGCTTCTCAGCTTGCCCGGGGCCATAGGCCTCGCAGCAGGCTCGCTCTGGAAGACAGAGGAAATGGCAAGCGACTCAATCCCGCTTTCGATGCACAGCGCCTATCTCGCAAGGTCGGCGTCCGAGAGGTTCATCTCAACCCAGGCGGAGAGACTCGAGCGCCTGGCTGAGAGCGAGCCTAAGACAAGGCGGAAACTCGCCTATTATGAAGCAGCAGAAGGGGTGTTCAAATACTCAGGCACAGGGGTGAAGGCAGCCCAGATTAGGGCCACGTATGAGAGCCTGAAAGCGCCATATCTCGAGGACATGGGGCGCGCAGATAGCGCATTCTCGGAGTCAAAGGACCTCTGTTCAGAATCGATAGGCGGGGCTGGGGAGTGGTTCGGAATCCCATCCTATTCCGGGCTGAGAAAATGCATCGCAGGGCTTCGCGAGGCCAGAGCAATCTACTCAATGCACCTGGAAAACGAGAAGCTCGCTGAACTCGACCGCGTCCTCTCCTCTGCGGAGCAGAGCGAGGCCGAGCTTTTCCCGCAGGTGCTCTGGGCCTTTGGAATATTCTGTGCCTTTTTGGTAATACTCAATGTCCTTGTTCTGTCGAGAATACGGCGCTGGTACGAGGACAATTATGATTCATCACTCGGTTCGGAGGTGCTCAGGTGGAAAGGAAGGGCCTGATGCTCGCGCTTCTCATCATACTCTCGCAGTTCGCGCTCTCCCAGATGGCAGTGGGGAACTTCGTGCTCACCCCGAAACTGCTCTTGAAGTCATCCAATAATTTCACGCTGTTCTGGCAGACTTACGAGCCATCGACATCCATGATAAACTGCTCCGGCCCAGGAGTGTTCATCACCCAACGGCTAGTCGAACCAGAGCCTTCCACCGACCACACGTTCTCGGCGAACGTCACTTTCGCGAGCGAAGGGGTTTTCGGCTGCACCGTGCTCTCCTTTCCAATCAACGGCTCTCCGGTTACTACCCAGTTCACGTCAACAGTCCATTGTGAGGGGGTTCGCCTCGAGCTTGATCTTCCATCGCTAGCCACCATTGTGCGGTTCAACAGGCCAAGGGGAAGCGGCCCCTACCAGGTGAACCTTACAGTGAAAATCAGGAACGCCTGTGTCGGCAGGGCGAATGTTTCCGTTTCATCCGCTGCAACGCAGGGAATAAGCTTGAAGGCGGACAGGTTTACTCTTTTCGGCCTGGACTCGTTCAATGTTCCGGTCAATCTCACAGTTCCGGACTCGACGCCCGAGGGGGCCTATTACGGGTCCATGTCATTTTCAGCATCAGGGAGCTCAGCAACCTCCCGCATCAACATCTCCGTAAGATGGCCGAGCCCAAAACTTGCCATTTTGAGCAAGGACCTTGGGAACGTTAAATCCGGGTCAAATTCTTCGGTCTCAGTTGAGGTGAAGGAGGTCTTCGGGTACCGGGCTGCGGAGAACGTCAGCTGTTCCTTCTCCTTCCAGGACAGCAAGCAGAAAGAGCAGCAAGCCAGGATAAAAAATATCGCTCCTTTCGGCCGAGGCCTCTGCGGGTTCATGCTCAGGCTCCCGGACAGGGACGTGGTCGTCGGCAACTATTCCGTGTATGTGCGCATCGAATCCGTAAATACAGGTTCTCTTTCCGAAACGGTCAACTATACGCTCCCAGTGCCCTACGTTCTTCTGGCCCCCAAGGAGCTCAAGCTCGGGAAAATAACATTCGAAACAGGCAAGGATTCAGCATACTCGATGCTCACCATAATGGAAAACGGCGGATTCACGCCTATCGAGGGAATCACATTCAGGCTCATTGAGGGCGAGGAGGGCTGGGTTTTCCCTCCGGCCTGCGATTACGTGCCTCCTGGCGGAAGGGCCAACTGCACGTTCCGGGTGGTCCTGAGCGACAACGCGAGCATCGGCGCGAAGGAATGGACATTCGAAATCAGCTCCCGCTACACATCGAAGATTAATCTCGTTGCAAGAGCCGAGGTCTACTTCATAGGGATTGAGGATGCGCTTGCCGAGCTTGAGGCGGCCTCGGATTACGGGATAGTGTCGAAATTCACCCAGGGCGAGACCCTCAAGACGAATGCCGAGGCGATGCTCAACGTCCTAAGGGGCGGAAACGCAGGGATTCCGGAAACCGCAACTGCAATCTCGATACACGGCGGGGTTACGTCCCTCCTCTCCCAGATGGATGAGGCCCACAAGAGTTTTTCAGAGGGCGATTCGCTCCGGGCCGGCAGGAGCCTCCTGGGCGCGAGAATGGCGCTCGACAGGATATCCTCCAGCTACAGGGCATCAAAAATCAACGACACGTCTCTTCTCAAAAGCGTCGGGGCAGTCTATGCTTCAAGCGCGGAGTTCTGGTCCGCCACCTCCAAGGAAATCCTTGCGAAGCTCGAGGAGGATGCCTATGCCACAGAGAACATCAATTACATGAAGTCAGCGGAATACTACTCCATCCTGGAGCAGCTCAACAGGCAGAATGACACTGAAAAATCCGCAGCTTTCGCCAGAAAGGCGCTCGGGATGGGCAAGGCCTACTCGGACTCAGTGGCGCAGGCGAGCGCCCTGAAAACGAACGGGGACCGCCTTCTGAGAAAAGCTCGCGCCGGGACAGTGGTCATTGGCAGCTTCCGCATCATAGCAGACCCGTTCTCCTATACGGATTCAGTCAAAAACTACAGGCTCGCGCTTTCCGACTATGAGGCAGCAGCAGGCCTTTACAGGGCGGCAGGGCAGCAGAACGACCTCAACAAGGCCCTCGCAGCGATTCAATCAACTGAGTCTGAATATTCGCTGGCCGACACCGCCTTTTCAGTGGGGACAGGAGCGCTTTCGATACTCCTCATCCTCGGGATAATACGGGTGACAATAGGCATGCAGCAATACAGGGAAGACGAGGAGGACATAGAAACAGGCGGAGTGATGGTGAGGTAATCAAACTTCCTGGCGCTTTTTAATCGAGAATGGGTACATCACTTTCCCGATATGCCCCAGCAGGTCGCTCGCCCTCATCGAGTAGCCGAGGTCTTTGACAGCCTGGTCGCCCGCAAGCCCGTTTACATACGCCCCGATCCTCGCAGCTTCAACAGGGGAATAGCCCTGCGAAAGGAAAGCCCCCACCAATCCTGCGAGGACATCCCCTGTCCCGCCGCAGGTCATGGCCGCATTTCCAGTTTCGTTCAAGTAAGTTTCCTCGCCATTCGAAATCACGTCCACCGGCCCCTTGAGAAGAATCGTAACCTCCAGCCTGGCAGCCTCGTTCTGCACGACCCTTTTCCGTTTTTCAATCTCTTTCGGTGCCTCCCTGCCAGTCAGCCTGAGGAATTCCCCGTCATGCGGGGTGTAAACAACCGAATTCGATTTCAGCTTAACCCTCCCGATGGGGTCGGCATCAATAACTGCGGGTTTTTTCCAAATGTCCAAGACCGACTGGGTTGCTTTCATGACACTGGGAGAGTTCGACAACCCATTCCCGATGACCAGGGCATAGGCTTTCACCCCAAGCTCCTTTACGAGCGCGAGCGCCTTCCGGTTCAAGAACTCCCCCTCATAGCCCCAGACAATCAAATCCGGCGAATAGGATGCAACTGTCGGTGCAATCGCCTTCGGGACCAGGGTATAAACGAGGTCGGTGCCAGCCCTCAATGCAGCGAGCGACACGAGCGCAGGGGCTCCGAAATAGCGGATGCTTCCGCCAACTACCAGAAGCCTGCCGTTGTCCCCTTTCCTCGAATCCGGGTTTCTCTCCCTTATGTTCATGCAATACAGCCCAACAAGTTCTTTATTTCATTTTTGCTGTGTCTGTCCTCGCTATACTTTGACCAGAAGTTATTTATATTGCCCTGGGTCAAACCCTAAATGCGACCGGAATGAGAAGAAACGAGGATGGAATGCCCATCCCTAGCCTTAGGGCTATTGTCAAGTATTCGGCTTTCCTAGTCCTATTCCTAATTCTTGCAACACAAGTCTCCCTTGCAGCGCCGATAAGGAGCTACCGCATCAACAGCGAGGAATTCGGGAACGGCCCGCGCGAACCGGCAACAGAGTACCTGAAACTGGAATCAACTGCGAGGTCGCTCGCCAGGCAATCAGGCTTCACGATTTCCTCCGAGAAGATGACGCTCTGCTCAGCAGAGGGCGTTTGCGAAATCCAGATTCTAATAAAGAACGAAGCAGGGCCCATCGAGGGCTTGAGCGTTCCTTTCGAATACGGGTTCAGCGCTGAAGCGAGCGGGGTCAGCCTCTGGCAAACGCGCCTGTCCAGCTCGAGGACCGAGCTTGTTCCTGGCGAAAACGGCCCGGAGATAAAACAGGTGAACGATTACATCTGGGCGCCGCTGGACCCGGGCAATTTCGTTTTTTCCGAGATGGCCAACAAGTCAATCGCACTGAAATACAACGTAACTCCCTGCTCCAACGGGACGTGGTCCCTCTCGTTCTACTCGCCCTATGGCAAGGCCGGTTCGGGCGGGAGATACTCAAGCATATGCCCAGCCGACGAGCAAATGACAAAATTGCCGGATGCCTCGGACAGGGGCGAAAGCTGGGAGTCGGTCCTCAACCCCGATGGCACGACGACCATACTCTCCTATGCGTATTCCCCGAACTATTGGGACGGCGAGCGCTATTCGAGGGCAAACAGGACGGCGAGTCCAATTTCCCCGGAGAGAAGCGAGTACGATTCGGACTACAGGTTCGGGTTTGAAAAGGGGAGCCACAAAGCGTATTTCAAGCCAGACATAAACTCCGAGTGGCCGGTGCTCGGGGAGAAAGACGGCGAGCAGGTCAAGGTCAAGCCGTTCGGCATCGCCTATCTCGAGGACAACCGATACCGCTACATACAAGTCTCATCGAATTCAATCGGAATCCCGAACAAGAACTCGATAACCTATGAAAACGTCTTCACAGGCGTCGATTTCATTTACCAATACGAGGAGAACGAGGTTAAGGAAAGGATAATCCTCAAGGACGAGTTCAGGTCCCTTCTCGCAGGCCTTTCGCTCAAGCCAGAGGACGAGCTTTATTTCGTCTTCCTCACAGACCACGGGGCGCTCGAGCCAAGGGCCAACGGGGTTTCCGTATCTATGGGAGAAAAACTGAGCGGGGGAATCGAGTTTTTCGGAAACAGCACCCAACCCGCCTACTCATTCGCCCCTGCTGAAGCGAGCGATTCCTCCAAGGCCATGATAGATGGGAAGGAAGTGCCCTATCCGGACAGGCTCAAAATGCCCGCAGTCCTCTCCGAGAGCGGCGGAAGGGAGCTCTATGCGGTTTCGCTTCCGCTCTCCTGGCTCAGGCGCTCAGTATACCCGATTGAAATCGACCCGACCATTCAATACGGCTCAGGCTATTGTAAAGCAAACGTAGGTCCATACAACAGCACCACATTTCACGCAGAATTCCAAGTCAGGTGGGACATCAGCCAACTGCACAGCAGCGCCAATGTCCTGGATGTGCAATTCTGCGGCTATTCTGACACCTTGGTGGGATCAATGGACTCTGATGCCAACTATACGAGAGTTGATGACCAGACATGGACAGATTCCATAACTGCAAACCAATTGAATGCCCAGGCACTGACTGACAGGAACACCACCCAGACATGGTCTTCAACGACCGAAGATACCTGGTGGTGCATAAATGTAACGCAGGCATTCAGGACTGATTTCTCAGCAAGGAACAGCTATTTCTCCCTCAGGGCCGAGGACCCGGACAGCCCAATAGGCCAGGTCATTGATCAAGTAGATAATGGGCTTTATTTCGGGGACATATTAAACAACCCCTATACGGTATTTAGTGGCTGCGCAGATCCAACCCCAGCCACCCGTCCATACTTCAACGTAACCGTCGCCTCCACTGCCTGCGGCACAATAAGCAGCGACACCCAGCTGTTCAACGACGTCTACAACTCAAACACATGCTTCACCATCGGAGCCGACAATGTGACTCTTGACTGCAACGGTTATTCGATAATCGGCGCGATGACTGCCACTCAATATGCAATCACCGCAAATTCCAGGAGGAACATCACAGTAAAGAACTGCAAGATATCCAACTTCACCACAGCCATCTACTTCGCTTCCACCAACAACAGCTTCATCCACAACAACACGGTCTACAACACGACTGGGAAAGGCGGGGCAAACGGGAATACTGGTTCAACCTGTACTGCGGGAACTGCCGGTACCGACACCTTTGGATTCTACCTCTCCAACTCAGTCAGCAACTCAGTTGAGAACAACACCCTAACCAACGTGACTGGGGGGAAAGGGGGCAACGGAGGAAACGACACCAACACCGCCGGCTGTAATGGCGCTGCAGGAGGGATAATCTACGGTTTCCTCTTCTCGAGCAACTCAGCCAACAACTCCTTCTACAACAATACACTGACAAGACTAAACGGGGGTGCAGGAGGCGGGGGAGGAAATGCAACTGCCGCGGGTAACGGAGGAACAGGGTCAACAGGAGGCGACGCCCGCCTGATTTACATCTCTGATTCAGGTTCGAGCAACAACACCTTCCTTCTTACAACCATAGCGCTCTCCTCCGGCGGAGTCGGCGGGCTTGGCGGGAGAGTCGGCACAGGGCTTTTCAACAACGGTGGCAACGGCGGAAATGGAGGCAACATCGAGGCGCTTAGGCTTTCCTCCCCATCCAACACGATTACGGGGGTTGCCTACAACCTGACAGGAGGCAACGGCGGGAACGGGGGCTACGCATTGGAGGGGCTTGGTGGCGCCGGAGGCGCAGGAGGCTATTCATACGGAGTCTATTCTACAGCTGCAAATGCAAACCAGACCCTTGAGAACATAACCGTCGCAAACCTGACTGGAGGCGCAGGAGGCGAGCCAGGGCCTCCAGCGATCACATATGGCCTCAGTGGGAACTCCATCGGAGCATATTTCACTACGCGCTATGGAACACTGAAGAACTTCTCGCTTGCGAACTTCTCCGTGGGCCACGCAGCCGGAGGAACCCCCCTCGGCATCGGCGTCTACATAGTCGGCGCCTCGGCATCTGACCACCTGCTGGTGAACGGGAGCATTTCGCAAGCGAATAACTACGACGTCTACCTACACACCAGTGCCCAGAACAACACACTTCTGAATATAGTCATGGACAAGTCAAAGGTTGTATTCGGCACATGCGCCCCCTGCAACCTGACTCTGCAATGGTATATCCGAGTCAACGTGACCGATGACTCCGGGCCAGTCTCAGGCGCGAAGGTGAATGTCAGCAACATATACGGCGGAAATGTGATGAGCGAGGCTACAACTGATGCTTCTGGCCTGACCGGCTACGCAGTCTTTACCGAGATGATAAGGAACAAGACCGGCACAGTCTCCACCAATATCTCCTTCAACAACTACACAATAAACGCCTCCTACATCGGGTTCAAGAGCGAGAACAAAAACCTCACAGTGACGCAGACCTACAACATAACAGCCGGCCTCTGCGGGAACATAGCCAGCAGCACGACTCTATCGAGCAGCATAACAACTTCCTCGACCTGCTTTACCATCACTGCAGATAATGTCCAGTTCGACTGCAACGGCTATACGCTAACCGGCCCGAACAGCAGGTATGTATATGCCTTCGATGTGCAGGGCAGGAACAACGTTACAATACAGAACTGCCGAATCGCCAGCTTCTCCAAAAGCATAATACTCAACAACACCAGCAACGCCACCCTAACCAACAACACAATCTACGACAGCTATCTCCTCGCGAGCTCGTTTTCAGACGACGTCTACGGGGTTTATGCAAATAACATCACTTCTCTGCTCATCTATAATCACACAGACTGGAACCTCTCAATAAACAGGCTTACTGGCTGTACTGCCGGCGGCCGCGCTTATGGAATCTACCTATACGCAGTGAATTTCTCCACGATTTCAAACTACACTGCCACCAACCACACCGGACACTGGTGTATAAGCGGCGCAGGGGGTTCTTCTGGGAATGATGGGTATGGGGTGTATGCAGGGGTTGCCACAAACGCCCAGTTGTCAACCCTCAACTTATACAACATGTCGAACGTAACCAGTTCCGGCCACGGCGTTTACATAAACCAAACGTGCTACCCCTACCAAAACGTTTCTATCACCAACATGAAGGTAAACCGCAGCGCATATGGCATCTACACGTTTTGTCCAGCAAATGTTTCAGGATTTATCGGCGACTACTTAAACGTATCCGGCTTCACTGCGAGAACTGCAACTGCCAACAGCTCCTATCTCCGCGATTTCAACGTGACGAACTCAGGGGAAGCTGTTGAGGTGGGGGGAGAGTATGAGATTACCAACGGGAGAATATACAACTGCACCTACGGACTTTTGTCAAACGGCTCAGGAAGCCGCTATTCTAACATTACGATGAATGGCACAATCTTCGGGGTTTACGGCGACACGTCATCCAACAACCTCTTCTACAACATTTCATCCTACAATTCGAGCTATGGAGTCTACTACGATTCAGGATTTTTGGATAACTTCACAAACTCAAAATTCGACCATACTTCAAGAACAGTCCAGGCCCTATACGCGGACACACTCTCAAGCGTCATCTTCCTCAATACCACTGCCAACTATTCGAATGTGACGTGGTCAGGCACTTCGCACTTCCTCGTCCAGTGGTATGCGAGGGTCAATGTCCGCGACCCCCTCGGCAACCAGGTTCAGAATGCAGTCGTGAACCTTTCTGACCTAAATGGCATCCAGCGGCTCTCGAGCGCAACCACGGATTCAAATGGAATGACGGCCTGGGTGATTGTAAATGACACCAATTATACGAATTCGGGTTCAATCAGCTTCAACAACTACACTCTCAATGCCTCCTATGGAGAGCTATTCGGAACGCAGTCCTACAATCTGACAGGCACCTGGACCCTGAACATAACCCTCGGCTCGACCTGCGGGAACATCAGTTCCGACACGACGCTTCTCACGAGCGTTGCCAGCACAGGCACATGCTTCAATTTCACTGCCGACAACATAACCCTTGACTGCAAAGGCTATTCGATAACAGGCAATCAATCCAACAGGGCATACGGGATTCTCGCCTCCGGAGTGAACAACATCACAATCAAGAACTGCCTCATCACCAACTACAGCACAGCCATCAACCTCACAGGAACCAACAACAGCTTCATCCACAACAACACGGTCTACAACACGACGGGCACAGCAGGCACAACCGGCACGAGTGCGGCTACCTGCTCAGCCGGAGGCATAGGCAACATCCTCTACGGAATCCACCTTCGCAATTCAGTCAG
>JBFYLO010000041.1:0-8622 GCA_041305385.1 Microcaldota archaeon
TATTATCCGCATCTGTTTTTAAATGTATCTAGACAAATTAGAAGAACGTCGATAATAAAGGGTGAAATGGATGACTGTTCGACTTTCTGAAATGAGAGGGCTCGAGATAATAACCGAGCGCGGAAAGAGGATTGGAAAAGCCGAGGACTTCATAATAGACCTGGGAGGCGGCGGAGTCATGAAGATTTTGCTTGCCCCGATGGGGAGGCTCTCCGGGGACCAGCTCAGGGAGTTCCTCGCGACCCAGAGCATCAACTACGCCCGGGTTAGGAGCGTCACGGACGTCATAGTGATTGGCGACTCGGTTTGAGGTGGTCGGATGGCAGGCATGATAGCGTTAAGCACGCATTGCAGCCCCATAAGGATTTCAATTGCAAACAAGGAGACCATGACTGTCACTGTAAAGGTGAAAAACATGTCGGACAAGCCGCAGATGGTTTCTGTTGATTTTGAGATTCCGAAGGACCTCTCTTTCGACAGCACGGGCGTCTCGAACAGGAAGAACGAGAAAATCGGCGAGATTGCACCTGGCGAAGTGAAGGATGCTTCCTTTGAGGTCTTCGCAACCCATCGGGCAAGCGAGAACGACTACACTGCGAGAGTGACCGGGTATGTCCACTTCAGAGATTACAACAATGTCCTTGAGAAGACGATTCTGAGCGCGACCATTAGGGTGCTCGAGTAAACTTAGGAATTGATTTTCGGGCGGGGAATCTTATTGTAGTCTAGAAGCTCGAAAAACGACGTTGGTTTTTTGGAGATTTTCGCACCAGCCCCCGCAGCCTTAATCGCCTCGAGAAATGCGACTTTGTTCTTTGTTTGTATTGTGAGATCATAGGCACTTGATTCGGTTTTTATGGCAAACTCAGCTTTTGGTGCGAAGCTCTGTAAGAACATGAATGTGTCCGACATTGTGCCAGCAGGTCGGGGAATGCTGCCGGGCGCATCAACTCCAGTCATTTCGGCAATTTCCCGGATTTCCTGCCACTTCAAAGAAACGTTTCCTATTTTGACGAGGTAAAGGCTGAAGAATTCTATCCCCTCATTTGTTACTTTTGCGTTTATCCTTTCTTTTTGCAGGACAAAAGCAGCTGCGGCTATCACCAAAATGAGCAAGAGAAAGGCCATCGTAAATAGAACAGCAAAATCCCAAGAGTAGGTCAAAAAAATGAATAAAAATAACAAAATGGCTCCAACTATCGCCATGACCGCTCCTAAAACATAATTGCGATACATTTCTTTCTTGGTGTATTTCTCCTCAAAATAGACCTCGGCCATCTTTTCACTTCAGTATCGCGTATTTCGTGAGGTAGGCCTGGGTCTGGAGGACAATCAGGAATGGCATGAGCACGAGCGAGTTGACTATGAGCAGTATGTAGCGCGCGAATGGGAGCGAGCCCTTGAGCATGATGAAGACCGCATCGAGGGCGACCAGGGCCACGAGGGCTATGGCAATCCAGAGGAGGAACAGCGTCGGCTTGCGGTAGATGTGCCGAAGGCTCGCCTGAATCGCCCTGAATGGCCTCAGGTCGTCAATGACGATTGCAGCTGGAGTATAGAAGAGGCAGAGCGAAACGATAAGGCTCACGAGAGGCCCGACAATCTCCTGAACCCCGTATTCGTAGGAGAGCAGGTACACGACGAAATAGAAAAGCTCCGCAGTTACCAGAACCCAGAAGAGAACGAACACATAGTTCTCAATTCCCTCAATGACCTCCTTCGGGATTTTCGTGAGGGTCCTGTTGTGCTTAATAATGATGTTGATGGAGACCATGGCGAGGGAGATGAAGAACAGCGAGAGCGCCGATGCGAATATCACCAGGCCGAGCTCGAATTGGTTCATCTCGGGTATGCTGCCAGTCCTGAGAAAACTGCCCCCGACTGCGACATAGGTCGGCATGGGCGAGAGCATGGGAATGAAGAATGCAAGCAGGAACGGGATTGAGAAGAATATTATCCACTTGAGGTTCATCCCAAGGGCCTTGAACGTGTGGTCTATGACTTCCATTTTCTCTCCGTATGCATTATTGAGAACTCTGGCTTTTAAACGTTGCTAGTCCCCGAGGCGCTCGGCGAGCAGATATCCGTAGGTGGCTTTTTTCACTTTTGCCTTAACGAACTCCCCGAGGTTTCCATCAACGACGATTTGCTTGTAGTTGATGTTCCGCCCGGTTGTTGATTTGGCAAGCTCGGTCAGGAGGACGTCGTACGTCTTGCCGATGAATTTCCTGTTCTTCTCAAGAGCAATTCTCCTGCAGAGGGCGCTCATGGCCTCGCTCCTCCTCTTCACCTCGGTGTTGGGAAGCTCCCTCATCTTGCTCGCGACTGTCCCGGGGCGGGGAGTGAATTTCGAGACATTGACGATGTCGGGCTTGATTCGCCTTATCAGCCCGCATGAATCCTCAAAGGCCCCTTCGCTCTCGCTCGGGAAGCCGACAATGATGTCCGTGGCAAGAGTGAGCTCCGGAAAATGGGAGCGGAACGAGGAAACCGCTTGCTCGAACTCATCGACTGTGTAGAATCGGTTCATGTCCCTTAAAACCCCGTCATTCCCGGATTGGACGGGCATGTGGACGAACTTGTAAACTTTGGGGGAGGAGTAGGCAGCGAGGAGGCGCTCCGGGTCTTTCAAGTGCTGGGGGTTCATCATGCCGATTCGGGCGAGGAATTTCCCCGGAATCGAGTCGATTTTCTCAAGTAGCTCTGGGAGGCTCGAATCCATGTCTTTCCCATAGGCGCCGGTGTCCTGTGCTGTTAGTTGGATTTCCTTAAAGCCATCGGCAATGCAGTGCCGAATTTCGCCAATCAATTCCTCAACTGGAAAACTGACTAGCTCACCTCGCGCAATCCTAGTCTGGCAGAAAGTGCAGGCACCGAGGCAGCCCTCTGCAATCGGGACCCGGGCTATGATGCTGTCGTGAATTCGGGGGAGGCCGCTCTTGCTCTCCCTCGAAAGGAAGATTACTTTCTTCCCCCCTGCACTGGCGATAACCGCCTCGGTTATGTGGGCGATTGAGGAGGGGCCGATTATTGATGCGTTGGGGGCAGTCTTCTCGATGAGCTTGGCATTGGCAGAGGAAAGGCAGCCTGCGACAACGAGCGGTCTTCCACGAAGCCTCTTTATTCTCTCTATTATTTTCTGCTCAGTGGCTCCCTTTACGGTGCACGTGTTGAGTATGATTACGTCCGCACCCTCGGGCTCCCTCGATTCCTCAAGCCCATTTGAGAGCAGGATTCCCCTTATAACATCGGAGTCCGCCCGGTTGAGGGTGCAGCCGTAGGTGATTAGGTGGTAGCGCATGAGCTAAGAGACGCTCCCGATATTTATATAATCCTTCTCTCCCAGAAGCTATTCCACGTGATATTATGATTTGCGAGAGATGCAGCAACGAAACGTTCCACCCAGAGAAGTGCACCTTCTGCGGAAGGATGGTTTGCAGGGATTGCGTGAAGTCCTCCAAGAACTCGAAGAAGGAGGGCAGGCTCGTGATTTGCAAGACCTGCTGGAGCGGCATGAGGAAAAGGCAGAAGTTCAAGAGCGCCTAGCCCTTCCCCTTCTTCTCCTTTGAAATTAGAATCTTGACTGTTTCTGCTTCTATCTCCCATTCCTGGGGAGCCCCGCTCATCTTCGGGACATCCGAAAGGATTACCTCGGAAGCGTTCACCGAGCGGGCGAGCTCGTCCGTTCTGTTCGAAAGCAGCTTCAGGAACTCCTCGCCTGCGATTATGTTGACCCTGATTTTGTCCTTCTCCACCAGCTCGAGTTCCTTCCTCATTATCTGGACTCTCCTTGAGACCTCCCTGGCCATGGCCTCCTCGTAGAGGGCGGGATTGACCTCGGTCTTTATGTAAGCCGAGCCTGCGCTGAACTGGGAAACCGCATAGCCCTGCGGGGCTTCCTCGATGACTTGCACCATGTCCGGTGTTATCTGGAACTTCCTGCTTCCCTTCAGCTCGAGCTTCCCCTTTGAGAGCAATTCCCTAATCTGCTCCCCGCTCAAGCTGGCTATCAGTTCCTGGACCTCCTTTGCGTCCTTCTTGAACGCCGGCCCGAGCTTCGCAGGGAGCGGCTTGGCCTTGGCGGTCTTCTCGATATCGTGCTCGAGCCTGACGCGCTTCACGTTTACTGACTCCTGGATTATTTTGGAAAGCTTGTCTGCCGCATCCCTGACTTCGGTCGACTGGGTGACTATCACTAGCTCCTCCAGGGGCCATCTCAGCTTCACGTCCGCGGACTGCCTCGCGTTGGCCCCTGCGCTTATTATCTCTCTGCAGATTGCCATCTGCCGCTCGAGAAGAGAGTCTATCTGGCTTGTGTCGGAAATGGGCCAGTGCGAGAGGCTTATGCTTTCCGCCCCTTCGTATTTCCTGAAAATGTCGCGGTAGATTTTCTCGGTTATGAACGGGACCGCCGGGTTGCTCAGCTTGAGGGAGGTAATCATCGCCTTGTAAAGGGCATCGAGAGCGCCGTCAGGGTTCCTTCCCTCGACAACCCGCTTCTTCGCAACCTTCAGGTAGAACCTGCTCAAATCCTCCACGATGAATTCCCTGCAGGCCCTGACTGCCTCGTGGACCCTGTATTCGGAATAGGCTTTCTCGCACTCGCGGATGAGGGAGTTGGTTCTTGATATGAGCCACTTGTCTTCTGGCTCGTAGGCCGGGGATTTCGGCTCCTCGTAGAACTTGCCCATGAACAGCCCGAGGTTCCATATTATCGAAAGAGCCTTCGAGGCCTCGCGCAAATCATCCCAGTTGAATTTCACGTCATCCCAGACCGTGGAGGAAAGGCTCCAGAGCCTGAAGGCGTCCCTGCCGTATTTTCCCTGCATCTCCTCGAGGGATACGAAGTTCCCGAGGGACTTGCTCATCTTCTCGCCCTTATCGTCCACGAAGTGGCCGTGCATGAGGAGCGCCTTGTAGGGGATTGAATCGTTGAGCACTACTCCGGAGCCGAGCAGCGAGTAGAACCAGCCCCGTA
Source organism: Microcaldota archaeon (assembly GCA_041305385.1). Taxonomy (GTDB): domain Archaea; phylum Micrarchaeota; class Micrarchaeia; order Burarchaeales; family JAKAKT01; genus JAKAKT01. The sequence goes on from JBFYLO010000041.1 coordinate 4,979, forward strand.
TCTGATCCTTGCCCTCGGTTATGAAGTCGGTCTGGGTCATGTGCTCCCCCTCGTTCAGCGAAGCCCAGACTGCGTTCCCCGAGTCAAACCAGACATCGAGAACATCCGGCGTCCTCTTCATCTTACCCTTGCATTTCGGGCATCCGAACTCGACTTCATCGATGAATGGCTTGTGGAGGTCCTCGAGCTTCTTCCCCAGCTCTTCGGTGGAGCCTATGACCTTCAGCTCCCCGCATTTCTCGCAAACCCAGATTGGGAGGGGGATGCCCCAGTACCTCTGGCGCGAGATGCACCAGTCTGGCGCCGAGCCCACGAAGTCTTTGAACCACGTGGATGCGAACTCGGGCTGCCAGTAGACGAGGTCTATTTCCCCGAGCATCTTCTCCTTGAGCTTGCTGATAGATATGAACCACTGGTCGGTGGTTATGAAAATGAGCGGGGTCTTGCATCTCCAGCAGTGCGGGTAGCGGTGGCGTATTTTGCCCGAGTTTATGAGTGCGCTGAGTTCCTCGAGGTCGTGGAGTATTGCCTTGTCCGCATCCTTTACGAATAGCCCAATGTATTTGCCTGCCTCGGAAGTGTATTTCCCGGTCTCATCAACTGGGCAGAAAGCCTCGATGTCGTGCTGTTTGCCGACTATGAAGTCCTGGGGCCCATGGCCCGGGGCGCAGTGGACAAGACCGGTCCCCTCCTCCAGAGTTACGAACTGCTCGTTCAGCACGACGCGCCGTTCGTAATCCTTCCCTATGTGCTGCTGGAGCGGATTCTCGTACTTCAGCCCGTCGAGTTTTTTTCCTGCAAATTCCTCGAGAACGACTGCCGAGATGTTCAGGTTGTGGGTTACTGCCATGAGGGCGTCGAGCCTCTCCTTGGCCACAATCCATACCTCCCCGCCCACCTTGGCCTTCACGTAGTGGTGGATCGGGTGGGCCATGACTGCCATGTTCGCCACAAGGGTCCATGGCGTGGTTGTCCAAATCACCAGGTATTCGTTCTCCTTTCCCTTCACTTTGAACTTTACGTATATGGATGGGTCGTCCCTGTCATCGTATTCGAGTTCGTAGTTGGCAATGGTGGTTTCGCACCGCGGGCACTGGGGAAGGACATAGATGCCCCTCTGGAGCAGGCCCTTCTGGTGGGCCTTCTTTATGGTGGCCCACGAGGCGTCTATGTAAGTATTCTTGAAAGTGATATACGGGTCTTCCCAATCCATCCATACCCCGAGGCCCTCGAACTGCTTTGACATCACTCCGATGTATTGGGTCGCAAACTTCTTGCATCGGGTTATAAACTCCGGAACGCCTATCTTTGCGATGTCCTTCTTCGATTTCAGCCCGAGCTCCTGCTCGACTTTTACCTCTATGGGGAGCCCGTGGGTATCAAATCCAGGTTTGGCCCTGACTGAGAAGCCCTTGAACCGCTTATACCTGCAGACCGCGTCCTTGAGGCACTTGTTCCAGGCTGTCCCGGGGTGAATCTGGCCAGTCGCATAGGGCGGGCCATCGCAGAAATAGAATTGCTCTCCCTTCTCATTCCTCTTCTTTGTCTTCCCGTAGATATCCTTCTCCTCCCAGAAGCGGGCGACCTCGTTCTCGACATCATCTGGTTTGTACATCTGACTCACGTCTGGCCATTGCCTGTCTCAGGTAATGGAAAAGGCTGGGCAGGAGGAACATGACTGCCACTGGCAGCGCCAGGGAGCCCAGGAAAGTTCCTCCTAGGTTGGCGCCCCAGGCAATGAAGAACGCGAGCAGCGCTGAGATGAATACGACTAAAACCGGCGACCCCTCCTTGCCCAGGACTGATTCGCCGATCTGCGTCAACAGGAGGTTGAGGAAAAACGCTGACAAAAGGAGCAGAATTCCAAGGGGGTTGCCTCTAAGCCCGAAAAAGCCGAACCCCCAGAAAAGCAGGGAAAGCGCTAACCCGGAGACGGAATAGAATAGTGCTTCATCCCTGTCCTTGAACATGAAAGCCCCCAAAACTACTGGGTAGTTTTAGCCCATTAGATTTATTAATCGGTGCGCCGATGAACTCAAAATGCGAACGTTTAAATAGTGGAATCAGGATAATATAGTGCTAATTCTCGAGTGAAGATATGCAACTGTTTAATGGGCCTCAGAAAAAGCAGAATATTCTCAATGCCGGTGCGAGGGGCAAGGATAGTTTCGGCAAGCCCTTCGAGAATAAGAACACTGAGAAGCTGGTTTTGGATATTGTTAGCGAACTCAAACAAGTTGTCATGTGGGGCCCGAATGGGCTCAAACAGGAGATTTTATTTAGCTCGGCTAAAATCGAAGACGTGAGAAACGGCTTTGCGAGCCGAAGTATAAAAATCATCAAAGAAACGGAACTAACGAAGGATGAGAGATGGCGGCACACGGATGACAGGAGGAACGTTTATCGCACTGCTCTTGAGCCCGATGGGAAATTAAACACGTACAAGGAGACTAAACCCGGCATGAGCGCTTACCATAGGCTCAATATGATAAATTGGGGAATGACCAGAATGTCCGAGGAGGCCCAAATGGCTCTTGCGAGGACGCTCACAATTGTCTACGCTTGTTTTCCGGAGGAAATGAAACTCCTGGAAAAAATGGACACGTCGATAAGTTTTGGGAGGTGGAAGCCTCCTGAGAAAACAAAGGAAATCGTGCTTTTCCAGAGGGAGGAGGTGCAGAGATTTTTCGAAAAATATTTGAGCGCTTGCGAAGACCTTGAAAACAAAATTCCGGACTCGAAAAAAGTTGCCGAGTTCATAAATTTCGCATTTGGGAGAGAAGGAAACCGGGACTTCGAATACCCCGTTGCGTATTACCTTGCTAAGCATAAGGAAACAGGCGCATACATAAGACAAATTCTTGCGGATGAGGAGATAAGCGAGATGACGGCCAGGCTCGGAGTGGTTTCCCTGGCGAAAGACGTTGACTTCACGGAGATGAGGAAGGCGCTTGAGGTGGCAAACAAATCAAGGCACCCGCTACTCGGGGCAATGGTGGACCAGTTTTACGAGCAGTTTCCGATTGTGAAAAAGCTAATAGCACACGTTCCCGTACGTACAACCTCGCCTGAAAGCGAACGCGTGAAGCTCGAGTATATTAAGACTAAAGGAATCGTGAAATTCAGAATCCAGGACATGGAGAACAGGAACCCGACGCTTCTTCTCAAAGCATTAAGACAGTGCGAGCAGCTGGATTTGCGCTTCAATTGGATTCATAACTAGCCCATTGGAAACCCGGCTGCTTAAATGGTTTAAACCTGACGGCCCAATTTTTCAGCATGTACGAGAGGATAGCTGAGATTGCGAGGAGGATTGCCGCCTCCGAGGAGGTTGAGAGGAAGGCGGCGGAGATGCTGAGGGCGAGGGAGGAGGAGATTTTTCCCGATGCGCTTGAGAGAAGGCTGGTGAGAACAGTTGAGCCGGGGGAGGTTAATGGGCTGGTGGGGGCAGTTGACGGCGGGCTCCTGGCCCAGGAGTTCCACGGGATAGATTTGGTGATTACAAGAGCCGTTGCAGTAGTTTTTGAGTACAAGAATTCGAAAAGGATTTCCCACAAGTATTATCCCTCGGCGATTGTGAACCCCGAAGTGGATGCGGACGAATATCTCGAGACCCATGAATTTCTTTGGTATAAGTCCCTTTT
>JBFYLO010000042.1:0-14442 GCA_041305385.1 Microcaldota archaeon
AAGAGGGCAGAGGAGATGCTTGCCTACCCATGGATAAGCAGGCACAAGGAATGGGTCGAGGAACTCAAGGTTGTCCTCGAAACAAAGAAGAAGCTCGAGCAGGACGCTTTGCAGGGCCCGAGGCTCTCTTTCGTTGGTGAATACCTCAGGGAAAAGATAGGCCAGAAGAAGTTCCTGCCTTAGGCCTTTTTCGGCATATACTGTCTCATATACTCCGCGTTTTCCTTTGATCCCCAGACTTCCACATCAAGTTTCTGTTGGAATTCTACTGGATCCTTCCCGAGAGAGGCAATTGCAAAAAACAACGCCGGGAGCAGGGTTCCCAAATCTTTTTGATAGAAGTCAGGCGGGTTTTGCGACCAGAACTCAGCCTTCACGTCACCAGAAGTATTTCCTCCTGAACGTATGAATGAAGCAGTAGCCCAAGCCATATGGTTGTGGCTCATCAAGTGCATCATCTCTTGGCTGCTAAGGTCAGTAAAGCATCTAGTCAGGAAATTAAGGACATCGACTTCGGAATAATTTACCTTGCCTTGCAAACCAGCATAATAGCTGCTAAAGGATTTCGGCAAAATCAAAGCAGGAAGTTCGTTGCTCATCTTTGTTACTGGGTCGAGTTGTTCATATTCAACGAAATTCGGATTGTAAACCTTATCTTTGTCCCTTGCTTTTGCAGGTATGCCCAATTCTTGTTTCGAACGATCAGTGAGGTCAGAGACGAGTATCGTCTCAACGCCTTTTAGGGTGTAGACAACGCTGTCGCCCTTCCTTTTCCCGACGCTTGCCTTGATTGGTTCTCCTGATAAAGTAAGAAGTTCGATTTTGTCCCCCTTATGAGCCCGCCCCCTAAACGGATGCTCTTCTTGGTTTGCAAGTTGCATCGCCATGCCCCTATACCAGATATTATGCGCGGCGCTACCAGAATTCTTTACACTGGTCGGTTCGAGAAGATAGTCATGAAAAAGCTTACCCGTAGCCGGTGCAGTAGTAGGTCTATTAACGGGATATTTTCTTAGTTCACCAGGCATAGCTCTCCCACCATGCCAAAATTATGGCGAAACAAGTATTTAAAGTTTCGCATTTTGCAGAAGAAGCTATTTTACCACTTTCATTATGTCCGCAAGTATCGGCAGCAGCTTTTTTTCCGCTTTCCTCAAGAGCTCGCTGAAGGCAGCCTCGCTGATTCCGCTAATCTCCGCAAGCTCCCGGATGCTTATCCTCTTCGGTTCGTCATAATACCCGTTCTTTGCTGCGAGCTGGAAGGCTTCGAGCTGCCTGTCGGTCGTCAGGTCGGCAGCTGCCTTGAACTTGAGGAACCCAGTGCTCCTGAAAAGGTCGAGGCTCATTTTTTCCTTTTCCTTCAGGTAATGCTTTGATTTTAGTTTCACATCGAAGCTGCTGTCCAGGTGGCTCAGGAAATCACTGAAGCTTTCATCAGAAGGCGCCATCAGGACCAGTTTTTCAATGCCCCCCTCGTAAATTGCGGGCTCTATGAAAATGCACTTGCTCTTGAGGAGCGCATCCGCAGTTGACGGGTCCTTGTCCGCGCCCACATGTATCTCCGCCAGCTGCTCCGTTTTCCTTAAAATCTGCATCTCCCTGACTCGGGGGTGCTTCCTGATCATCTCAAGCGCCCTGTTAAGGTCCGGGGATTTCACTTCGAACAAATGGTAAACCGTATGCGGGGTGCTCCCGGTGTAGGCGATATATTTGATTCTTCCATCCTTCATTTTTTCCGGGACATCGGTGCAGAAGCAATTGTGAGTCAGCTCAAGCTCGACTATCAAGGGTTTTTTTCTCTCCTCTTTCATGCTGCTTCTTTTGGTTCTGTGGTTTTAAAACCTAAGCCCCTTTAGGCACGTTGAATATGCTGACCCCAGTTCCGTTTGTTCTTGCAAGCTCCCTGTTCAAATAGTCGAGCAGAATCTTCTTTACTCTGAGATAGTTCTCTTCGCCCACCTGGCAGTTGCCTATCGCATGCTTTAGGTTTTTCGCGTTGAAGCACAGGATTCCCTCGTCTATGTTCTCGCAGTTGTGGCAGAGATAAGCGCCCTGGGAGAAGAACACCCCGTCCGTCTCGAAGGACCTCTTCACATTGGTCGAATCGTAGCAGTTGATGACGAACTGCGAGTCCAGGATTCTCAGGTAGCCCCCGAAGGCGAATTCCGACTGTATTACGCCCGAGGAATAGGCGGAGTTCTTCGATTTTGTGGTGTCCCAAATCTTGTAAACGTCGGAACCCGCGAAAACTGCGGGCGTGTCGACGCAGTTCTGGTTCTGCCCATCCACAAACTCGACAGTGAAGTAAGCGAATTTTGAGGCCCGCTTCAGCGCCTCCCCCAGTGTCAGCTCCTCGTTCTCACCAATCTCCATTTTCATTTTAGCGCACTCCTCGCTCTCCTTGAGTGTCACGAGCCTGTCAGCCGGGATGTCGCGAACCACCGGCAGGTCAACCTTGAATGTGGGGTTCCCAAAAGCTCCCTTTACCTTTTTCACTCCGAGTATGTTCTTCGAGAGCCAGGGACCGAATTTCTTTATGTCCTTGTGCTCCTGCCCCAGCACGATTTTCGTGGCTGACCTGAACGCCTCCTCAACCTTTCTAGGCACCGGCGAATCGTAGGCTATTTGCTCAGCCGGGATGGCCGATCTCTCCCTCCCATAAAAGGCGATGTCCGCAATTGAGAAGAGGCGCTTCTTCCTCCTGAGTTCTTCGGCCATCTCCGCCAGGAGCTTCTTCTTGAGCTTTGCGAACCTGTCAGCCGGCAATTCGACATTCCCAATCATGTTCCTCTTGGAGCGCTGGTTGAATGAGAACATTATGTTCTGGCACCCTATGCAGTTGAACGTGTAATACGAGTCGCTAGTTTTCGAAGTATAATATGTCTCGAAGCAGCGTGTGGCGTCTATGCCCTCGCAGGAGCGCATGCTGAACTTGCAGTGGGGGAATGGCCCGAGTCCGAATACGTTTTCCGCTTCCCGCACATAGGAGAGGTAAGCCCCGTATTTCACGTTGTGTACGTTGTGCGCGTAGAGTATGTTCGAGGAGTTCACGCAGTTGTCCACGTCTTTCACGTTGTAGTTTTGTCCGAAGACCTTGTTTCCGCAGTAGACGGTCCTCTCGCTGACCGCCCTGAACAGTGAATCGATGTCCTTTATCTCATTTACATTGAGCGGCGGGAACTTCAAGAGGTCCATTTCGTCCTGGGAGATGAATTTCGCATCATTCGGGTAAAGAATATTCGAGATTGCAACTTCCTTTCCTGAGATGAAGGACCTCCTCATCATATACGGCATCATCATCTCCTTTAAGTAGGTCTCAAAGCCTTTCAGGCCCCCAATCTCCTCCCCGAAAAGGATTTTTGAAGTTGAATTGAACGCTTCGTTGACATCCATAGGCATCGCCTCATTCTAATGTTTCCACTTTTAGTAAATATCTCCCTGCTCCTTGCGCACACTGGTAGGTCTTTTTGACAAAACACGAATCATTATAAACTCTTAAAACCATAATTTAGGCTGATTCACATGAGCCTAAAACAGCTCCCGCAGAAGATTAAGCAGGAGTTCAAGGATGACTATTCGGGGAAAACTTTCAGGAACATGTACTTCCCCAGGCTGATTTCTGACCTCAACACATGGAGAAAGTTAAAGCGAGAAGATAGTCCGTATGCACCTCAGCTGTCCAGAGCTTTATGGGCGCGTCACATATCAGAAACCTATTCGCCCGTAACGAGGTTCGTTATGGGTGCAGTCGCATTTTTAACTGCCCTGTCAATCTCTGGAAGCGAGACAGATATCGCCTTTTCACCTGACCAAGGGAAGTGGATTGGGGAAAATAACAGATTCGGCACCAAGGTCCTGTTGAGTGCCGCGAACATTGTGCCGCCGGACAGGATAGAACGATGGGCGGCGATAGCGCAGGCAATTGAGATAACAACGAGCATAGCGTTTTCGTTCATCAAATGGCCGATTTACAGGAGGACTATGGTGCTTTCTGACCCTATAGGAACAATAATAACTCCTTGGGGCTCAGCTGTACTTGAATTTTCCGCAACATCTCAGAGGATAATTTCAAACCAAACTCTCACGCTCCAAGAGCAGTTCGCATCCAGCGTTTCCGGCATCCTTGACAAAACAGCGCGGTTGGTAGTGGATTTCGCCATATTGGGCCTATCGAAACTTAACCCGAAGTTGTGGGGCCTGGTAACAGGGAACACTCGAAGCAAAAAGCTCGATGCAGATATAGACAGGATTCGGGCAGCTTCGGGGAATCCTCGTTGAATCAACCAGCATGGAAACAGGCACCTTTTTATTCACCTGCATCCAATCCATCAGCTAGGGGGAATTGAATGCAGCAATGGTCCTCAACCTCATTAATCTCGCAGGCGAACCGCTTCCTAGATGCGCTCGAGCTGAACGGAGACGGGAAGAAGGACCGCGCCACGCTCTCCAAGGCAATCGAGACCCTCTCCGAGCTCAAGTCCCAGATGCTTTTCCACGGCTTCAACGCCCCGTTCCTCTCCCTGGTCGCCCAGTCAAGGGGTGAGTTCGAGGGCCTTGGGGAAGCCGATTCCCAGGACCTGGCAAAACAGCTTTCAGCAGTCCGGGAACTCGCAAGCGCGAAAAAATTAACCCTCAACAGGGTCCGGGTGGCCCTTTCCGCCTGCAGGATGGCCCTCGAGTCGCTTGAGGACGGGGACTGCGAGTTCGCCCTCTCGCTCCCGTACAAGGGCGACTATCTCGGCACCCTCATCTCCCACGCTGACATGCTTTATCCTTACTATGGAATGATGGAAGTCCTGCAGAGGGAATGCGGAAAACGCTCCCAGGTTGTATTTGCTGTAAGCTACAAGCGGGGAGGCAAGCCTGCCACGGCCAGGATTACCCTTGCGGGAAAGCACAACGCCGAGGCCTACGTTAAGCACGTTTATGGCGAGGATGCCAGGATTACCGAGTCGAAAGTCATCAATGTTCCGGAATACCTGATTAAGAAGCGGAGTTCCCGTGTCTGCCTTGCAATAGCCTATTCCAAGCTCGCCTATGAAACAGGGGTTGGGGAGGCCCAAAGGGCCGTCAAGAGCTCTGAAAAACTTGCCCAATACGAGCAGTTCATGAAGGCCCACGGGCTGAACCCAGGGGCCAGACTGGACCTTGCGGAGGGATACGAAAGCCTAAAGCAGGCTCTTGCAAAAACAGGGCTCGCAAAGCAAAAAGGCAATGGGATTGAGCTAGACCAGGACCTTTCCTACTCCCTTGCGCTCAAGAGGAAGGTGCTCCGCAGGTCCTCGGTCGCCAGGGCTCACAGGCTCTTCGCCCTTCACATACTCAAGCACTTCCTGCTAAAATCCAAGCGCTCGAGGGATTGTTCGTTCAGGTTGGGGGGGATACACCAACAACAACCATCGTCTTTCGGGCCTGAAAGGCTCTCCCATGTCCAGGACCTGCTTTCCGAACTGTCCAAGCCCCCATTCTCGCTCCCTGAGCCAGAGAAGCTCATTTTGAGCAAGCTGGAAGCAGAATCCCTGCAGCCCAGAATCGACCCGAAACTCTTTGGAGCAGCGTTTGTTTACCTGACCACCGGCCAGGACTCCAAGTGGTGCGAGGAATACCTCGGGGTTCCGTTTGAGTCCCTGAAGAAGGCCGCGGTTTCGATTGCCGGCCTGATTGAGGCGCGGGAGGACAAGCTTTCCGGGCTCGGCCTTTCCAAGAGAACCGCTCGGGCAGCTGAATTCAGCGAGTTGGTCAAGGATGCTGGAAATAAACTCAAGAAAAGTCCCAAAAAGCAGTGAGCGGACAGTCGCTCTCAAAACCAAGGCCAGCATTCCGCTTATTGCCAACATTCTCTCGAACACCCAAGTTCGGGAGATAGTCTGCTCGCAGGCGATTTATGACACGATTCCTGCCAGGGCCCTCTCTGCGCTTGAAAAAATGGGCGTGAGGGTTCGCATCGTCCCGCTCGAAAGAGGAAGGCCTAAAAAGCACCCCAGAAGGATTAGGGCGATTGTTCTCGAGCTTCTTTCCATAAGCGAATCCCACAAGTCGATTTCTGAAAAACTCGGGATTCCTCTGAGGACGGTTTACTGGATTGGAAAAATGCACTAGAGCTTCGAAATATTCGCAACTTTCGCCCCGTTTGCTCTTATCACATCCTCGCTCCTAATCTCGAGCAGCATCAGAGTCGAGCCTCCCCCGCAGAAAAAGGTCTCGAATTTCGCCAGTTCCTCGTCCAAAACCACTCGCACTTCGGTCTCGTGCCCCATTGAAGGGGTCCCGCCGGGCGGATACCCGCTTATTTTGCCCGCCTGTTCAAAAGGGACAAGCCCCAAACTTTTCACCCCGAGTGCTTTAGCCGCTTCCTTGTAGTCGGCTTTCCTGTCGCCCGGGATTATAAGGACAGCATAACATCCATCACTCGTCTTCGCTATCAAATTCTTCGAAATCCTATGCAATTCGATTCCGGTTACACTGGCCGCATCGGCAGTGTGGACTGTCGACTTGGGTTTCTCGAGGAACCTGTGCCAAACCCCCAGCTGCTTAAGCCTAGATTCGAGTTTGATTTGGTAGTGTTTTTCCGGGTCTTCCATTTTCGCCACCGGCTAGTCTTTCGCCCAGTTGATTTTTATTGTTTTGCAACGAAAGTTTTATCGATGGAAGTACTCGACGAGATAAGGAGCAAGAAGAAAAAGCCGAAAGAGCTTCTTCTTTTCCTTACTGAGAAGACCAAAAAGAACCCGGATTTGTTCATGCAGCTTATCGACGGCTTGAAAATCGGCTCCAAAGTCGAGAAAGGCACCTGCTTGTCGGTTGTTGCGCACATCGCCAAGGACAAGCCGGAACTAGTGATTCCCCACCTGGACCACATAATGGAATACATCAACAGCGACGCACCCAGGGTTAAATGGGAAGCTGCAGAAGTAATCGCAAACATCGCACAAAAATTTCCCGATAAGGCGTCCAAGACGATTCCAAAGCTTCTTTTGAACACGACCGATGAGGGGACGGTCGTTCGCTGGAGCGCGGCCTATGCGTTGACCGAAATCGCAAAAAACCACCCGAAAACGCAAAAGGAGCTCGTTCCCAAGTTTCTCGGCATTGCCAGGAGAGAGACGAACAACGGAGTCAAGAATGTCTACCTAAAAGCCCTGAAGGATATGGGGATTTCCCCTTCGAAAACCTAATAAACCCTTTCAACTTAATTCTACTCCACTGCCCTGGTAGCTCAGTCGGTAGAGCGGCTGACTGTTAATCAGCAGGTCGGAGGTTCGAGTGAAATCCCTTTTCTTTCAGATTTGGGCTGCGCCCAAATACAGGGAAAGTTGTTGGCAACTTTCCCTTCGAAAAGAAAAGGTCTTTCAATGTCCCAAAAGAAAAACGACGGGACTAAACCCCAAAGAAAACCGGACTCGCAACTCGAGATCCGGAACTGGGAACGAAAATCCTCCCCAGGGCGTTTTGCTTTCTGATTGGAATTGCGATTGGATTGGAACACGCTTGTTCCAATGCGGACAATTTTCCGAAAATTGTCCTTCCGATTCAGCCACATCATTCTTCGGCGAGAACGACAAGCTTTGCCCGTGGCAAAGATGCGCATTTTTCCTCGAGGAAAAATTGCGTGCTTGTTTTCGCTTTTCGAAAACAGGGAATTTCCGCGGAAATCTGGCTCTGTCTTGACACCCTCGCTGGGAGTTGGGGATTGGGCATGACGCCCCACGATGATGGCGAGCTATTTCGGTTCCAGGCTTCTTCGAGTTAACTTTTTAACGTTTAAGCGCGTAATAGTAGTCTCATTCTTGTGGGGTGGCATGATGGTCAGTCATGATTCAGTATTCCGAAGAGACCAAAATAAAAGTCGTTCTCCAGACAGGCATGCCGGCGGATCAGCGACAATTGCCCAATCGGTATTCAACAAGATGAGAGTTAACTTTTTTGGTGATGGAGAGTTAGTAAGATTCGGCGGCGACGATGTCAAGATATTCAAAGTACCGAACCCAATGGCACAGCTTGAAAAAAGCGAAAGGCTGACGTCCGCTCAGAAAGCGGTTTACAGCCAGGTAATCGAGGCCCTACTTCCGATTCGCGAGTACACGAACCAGATCGCCTCAAAACAGTCGTCAGAAAGTGCCTTGGGACTTATTGAATGGCTCGGAAAGGTTGTCGACGCTGTTCCGGAAACCCGGAATAACGAACGAGTTCTGCGGCAACTACGAGTCTACAACATGTTCATATCGCAAAACCTAATGGAATTCGACATGCACAAGAGTGCCAAATACGTACCGGCTTTCACAAAAGATGAACTCATGGAGCTGGTGAAGTCAATAAAGGATGACGGAAAAAGATCCGAGCTTCTTGCTTCTTTTGACACCCATTCCAAGACACTGTTTTCGGCCGAACCCATGCCTCCTGGTGCCAATTTGTTCAGATTCAAAACCGAGGCAGACCGGCAGTATTTCTTCGATACCCTCAGTGTTGATATCGAGAGAGGGGGCGAAAAGATTCACGTTTCTGCTGAAGACTACAAACAAATGAAGGCGGAACTCGAGGAGGCAGTGAGGAAGTTCGGCGAAGAAAGCTCAGAAAGCGAAAACGCGAAAATGAAAAGGATTTCGAAGATAAGCCGGGAAATGAAACAAATAGTCGAAGTGGGAATGAAAACACAGGTTGAGGCTGCAAAAGGAGAGCACGATTCTGACTTGAATACCATCGTGTACATGCACTATGTAGACGGAAAAATGAAGACAGAGACTGTAACTTACGAGAAGGCATTTGAACCGGAGCTTAAGGCGATTTCTGAATGTTTCAGCAAGGCAAGCGAATTGGCCAAAGAGGTTTCGCCAAAGCTTTCAGAACAATTGGCTCTTCTTTCAGAGGCTACTCTCAGCGGAGACTACACAAAAGCGCATGAAGCGAGATACCGGATTACCCCGAATGATTCGTACATAAGCGTTGGTTTCGACTACCAAGAGACATATGCTGAAACAGTGCTTCAACGCAAGGGGATGGTTGATTTTAGGATCAGTATCATTGATGAGAATGAACACCCAGTTCTCCAAAAGGTAAGGGAAGATCCGAGATTCAAGGATATCCTGAACATAGGACAGTTCCACAATTTCGTGGTAGCTGGTTTCAATTCCCAATTCACATTGGGCGGACAGAAGCTTCCCAACGAAGATGGGCAGCCCATCTATCTCGACGTGGTGTTTTCCAATATAACTGAACTGAGCCAGGAAGAGAGAAGAGTAAAGGCATACGAGATTCTAGTGCTTCCAAACAAGGATGAGGACATGAAGAAGATGTTGGAAGGCGTTCTCGTTCAAATCATACTCCATGAAACCGGTCATATGCTGGGACTAACAGCCGAGCATCTTTTCTCCAATAGGAATGCAACGGAAGAGTGTCAAGCCAGTGCCTCAGCAGTACAACTGGCTAAGGAGTTGGCGCAAGAGTACGTGGAAGGAGTCGTTCTTCGGACCGTTACCCTCGGGCCGCTCTCAGTGAAAGTCGGGATAGGTGGACCCCATGCAAAAGCAGATATCTACACTACTGGGAGAATGATTGCTGAAGGGGCCTTAAGGATAAGCGAGGACAACAAACTTGAAGTCCTTGATTATGATAAAGCGGTTCGGGTAGCTGCGCAGATTGCACGGGAGTGCAGGATTTTGGAGCGGCCAGAGGCACACCTAGAAGAAGCGCGAGTCTTGCTCATGCCCGAGTTGAACGAAACTGGCGGCGATTTAAAAGCTGCCGCGTCCAAAAGGGCCGAGAGAATGTTCGGAAATGACAACGTAAGCCAACTCGCCGAAACACTAAAACCTGTCGCTGAAAACATAGCAAAAAGACCGGTTGGTATTGTGGTTTTCGGATATCTCGATAACCCAATGGTCAACAAAATATAGGAACTCGCTGAGGTTGGGATTATGAACGTTAGCCGCTCAAGTTTGAAACCGCCGCAAACAATCATCAAGTCAGAGGAGCACGCATCAAGGCGCCAAAAGGTGATGAGGGAATTCGGCCCCAGAGACCTAATCTTCTTTCCTGGAAACAAAGAAGTCCAGAGAAATCCGGATGTCCCATATCCTTTCCGACAGGAATCCAATTTCCGTTACCTGTTTGGCATCAACTTGCCAGGCATGTCCGCCATTCTGGTTCCAGGTGAGGGCAAGTTTATCCTATTCGCCCCAAAGCAAGGCGTCGATGACCGAGTCTGGGGCGGGAACATGCCTTCCCATGACGAACTTAAGAAATGGTATGGGGCGCATGAAGTCCACGAACCTAGTGCTTTACCTGAAGTCGCAAAAAGATTCAACAATCAGGTTATCCATACACTGCACATAGAAAGCTCTTTCAGCGTTCCAGAAGCAAGAAAAGAAGTTGACGGTAAGCTAGCAGATGTTTTAATCAACATGAGGCTCGTTAAGAGCCCGGATGAGATAAGCGCAATCCACGAGGCTATCCGTATCACGGCCATTGGTTTTGATGCCGCAATCAAAGCAACGGCAGCAGGAAAGAGAGAGGGCGAAGTGCAAGCGGTTCTGGAATACAATTACAGATACAACGGCGCTTCCTTCGCGTTTTCTCCGATAGTCACAATGGACGGCAATGTCCTTCACAACCCGGAATACAGGCGCCAATTTATGAACGACGTCCTGGTGAACGGCAGGATGCTACTGATAGATTCCGGTGCTGAAGTCGAAGGCTACTCCGGAGATATAACGCGCACTATCCCTGTAAGCGGAAAATTCACTAAGAAACAGGGAGAGATATACGACGTAGTATTGAGGGCAAAGAAGACTGCTACGGATGCATTAAAACCCGGAGTTAGTTTCAAGGATGTTCATCTCATCTCAGAACGCGTGATTGCGGAAGGATTGAAAGCGATAGGGATACTCAAGGGGAACACAGACGAAATATTGGCCAGCGGGGCCCACAGGTTATTCATCGCGCACGGCTTGGGCCATGCAATGGGGTTGGATGACCACGACATTGGCGAGTATAAAGACAAGGTCGCGGGGTATTCGTCGACATTCCCTCGTGAATCAGATTTTGGGATAAAATCCCTGAGATTCGCAAGGGTTCTGGCCCCCGGGAACGTCGTAACAGTAGAGCCAGGAATTTATTTCATAGATGCGGTTTTGAACAGTGAGCAAAATCGTGCGAAGTTCAGAGAATTTGTAAACTTCGACAAGGCGGTAACCTATATGGTTTCAGTTTCTGGCATCCGGATAGAAGATGACGTTTTAATCACATCAGGAGGGCATAGGGTACTGTGGCCCTATATCCCACAAGAAAGGCATGAAATCGAAGCTCTCATGCGAAGATAGTTTGACTAGTCACGTTCATGCTTATATCTACACTAAATTTTGAAACGTCAAGACAGGTGCCTGCCCTAGCCCCAAACTAGCCGCACCTAAATCGCTTCTTATCAATCTTTATCTGCGCTTTCATTGCGAACCTTCCGTAAGGAGTTTCCCGTATTTTTGCTTTCGCTAGGCTCTCAGTCTTATGGAAAACAATCTCATTCCCGTAAAAAGAAAGCAATCTCGCGATTTTCTTCGAACGCCAGTTTCCTTTTTCCGAGTTTTTATCGCTTCGCGCCTTCAACCCAATTCTCCGGCTAAGTTTCGTATTCACTATATGAATCGAGCCGGAAGGCCTCCATTCGAGCCCAAGCGCTTCTTCAGCAGTCCTGCAGCTAAAGTAGAAGTCCTTGGTTCCTAGGAAAAGTTCAACTGCCTGCGAGAGCACTTTCAGTGGCTTTTCTATGAACTCCCCGCGCCTCTCTTCGTCTAATGGAACGTAATAAATCCCTTTGAAAGGGGTCGGGAAGAGCTTGAGCCCGGCATAAAGGTTAGTTATCTCTTTACCCGAGAGTCCTTCCGAGCAAAGCTGTTTGAAACTTATCGCTTGTTTAGGGAGCATCAAGATTCAACTCTTTAAAAGATTCAAAATCACCTAGGTTCGAAGCCATTTCTGAGATTTCATCTAGGTTTTTCGGAATCCCGTGCTTTTTGACGAGATCTTTTAGTGTGTCGAAGTCCGAGCCTTTACTCCTCAAAATACAGAATATGTCAAAAAGGTCCCGAGCCTCCTTTCGACTTTCGTAAGCCTCTTGTTTCATTCTCAAAAGGTCTTCGAGCGAAGCGACTTTAATCTTGGAATTGCCGAAAATCCGCTCTTCGAACTGTTTTATTTTGTGCTCGCTTGGAAGCACTTCTACCTTGATGCTCGTGTCCTCGAACTGAACGATGAATTGGTTCTTGTAAGCGCCTCTGGTCGTGCGATAGCCTTTTTTCGAGATGCAACCCTTGAGTTCTTCCCTCAACTTCACGTCATTTCCATCCAGTGTCACGAAATCGAGGTCTACGCTAACCCGATGATTCAGGTAAAACAACGCGAGTGCAGTTCCTCCTACCAGTGCGAGCTTTCCTTTTACGCAGTGGGCAACGTCCGGAAGAATCTCCAGGATACGTTTGTATTTTCGGTTGAATGTCTCGTTCATGGTTCTCTTTGTGCTTAAAGTAGTATAAAAGCTTTTCGCTCTAGATTAAAATTTATTTAATGTAGTAAAAAGAAGACTTAGGCTTCAAGACAGGCGTTTGCCGTGTCCCCAGGGCGTTACCTCTTTTCATAACGTGCAACCCTGTGGGCGTTATGCATTCCAACCAAGACCTACTGCAGTTCGCAAGCTCAGTGAAGGGCCCCAAGAGAATCTTCCTCGTGCACGGGGAGGAGAAAAAGCAGGGGGAGCTCGCGCAAGACCTTCGCCAATATGAAGTCATAATCCCGAAGAACGGCGAGAGCTACAGGCTCTAGCTGGAGACGTATTAAGAAACAGCTTTCGCGTATAACTAGCACTAATTCTGGATAAAGTGGTTGGTTGCGATACTTTTGACTTTCTTGTGAGCAAGGCAAGGGAGAAGCTAAAGTCTGTTTGACTTCGATGTAGAATTAGGCTTTTTTGTGATTATAGGAACAACCCGGGAGCGTGGGTTCCATTCTCTTTGCTTGAAAATCTGTTTGAGCCTTGGCCTTATGACCGGGAGCAGGGTAAGCTGTTCGAGTTGTTTTAATAGCGAACTGACGCCGCCGTGGAGGGTGCGCGTTACCGTGGGCCTGGTCGTGCTCCTGAACAGCTCAATCTCGTCTTTTACCAGGCGCGGGATTAGGAAATTCTTCCGCACTTTCTCCTTTGCATGTTGGCTAAGCTTTTGCGCTATTGGCTTGTGATTGAGAAGGTAAGAAACTCTTTCAGCGCATTGCTCAACCCCGTCCACCAAATACCCGTTCACTCCATCGTCTATCTGGAGCGGGATTCCCCCGACCCGAGAGGCCACCACCGGGGTGCCCTTCCACATTGCCTCGGAAACGGTGAGGCCGAATCCTTCGCGCAGGGACTTCTGGATGACTACATCTGCCCTTCTCTGGAGCGCGTTCACGAGCAGGTCGTTCTGGGCGGTGATTAGCACGATGTCCCTTTCTTTCTCCACGTCCCGGAACACTTCGTTGAATATCTTTTCGCCTTCCGGGTCATCCGTGGCCATCGAGCCTATGAGCACGAGCCTGCATTTCATCTCCTTCTGCAAACGGCGGTGGACTTCTATCACCCCGAGGGGGTCTTTCCATGGGTCAAATCTCGAGACTTGGACCAGCAGGGGCATGTCGTCATGGATTCCGTAACTGTTCAGCTGGCGGTCAATCTCGGAATCGGATATCTCCTTGTTCTTGTCAGAAAGCGGGTCTATTGCCGGAGCGATGAAGGAATGCGGCTTCTTAATCGGCAGCTTGTATTGGCGCGAAGAGACAACTATGGCGTCGTAATATCCTAGATATTGCTTCAGAAACTCCCAGGTCGATTTATTCGGATTGGTGAGGTCGATATGGCATCTCCATACCCACGGCTGCTTCTTCTGGATTTCCGACAGGTTCAGGAGGAGCGGAAAAGGCTTCCAAAGGTACGGGAACTTGCGGAGGTAGCGATTAACGAGGCCGCACGGCTGCGGGTCATCAATAACTACCAAGTCGTACCACTCTAGATTAGTGAACTGGGCGTTCTCATCCATCGTGTTCTCATAATACTCGATGTCTTCCTTGGTGATCGGGGCGTCCATCCCTTGCAGAGAATTATGGATTTTCTTGGTCACGTTGAAAAAATCCCGGCCCCCCTTGAACGAGCGCCACTCCGTCGAGAGCCCGGCATCGTTGAGCAGCGGGACGTAAGTTTGGAGCATCTCGGCGACACCGCCACCGTAGTAAGTGGAATTGACGTGGGCCATCGTCTTATTCTCGCAATAAGCGCCCAGGTCGTAAATCCTCTGGATGTAATCGTCCCCGACGATGCCGGCATAACTCTCAAGCCTTTTCTTCATTTCAATTACCGCTTATGAAGTTCTCAATAAATGGAAACAACTCGCTTCTACTTATTGTTTTCGTTCCTTTTGATGCGACTTC
>JBFYLO010000043.1:0-13980 GCA_041305385.1 Microcaldota archaeon
GAGGGGTTCTCAGTCCAGAACGCCCTTCTCGACATCAAGGCTGAGAAGGAGATTGAGGCTCCGAAGCCGAAACTGGCCGAGCCGGTCCCGCCCGATCCAGACGTGGTCAGAAAAAACGAGAAAATCCGCGAGCTCCTCCGCTCCAACTCCGAACTCAAGAAGGCCATCGAGAGGCTTGAGGGAGACAAGAAGTCTCTCCAGGGAAAGCTGCTGACTCTTGAGCGCGGCATATATGAGCGGGTGATACGGGACAAGGAGATAAGAAAACGAGACGCAAAAATAAACGTTTTAAGCTCGAAAAGAGGACGAGGAGAGAAAAAACAATCGGGTTTAAAAACTTTGGCTGACAAAAAAGTTGACAAGGCAGAGGAAGAGAAAATAGACATCGATTCAATAATCCTGCGTTACCGTCAAAAGTCTTTAAACCATTAAACCAAGTGGAGGTGCGTTGAATGTCTGAGATGCCAGTGAATCCGCAAATGGAACCCCAGAAAATGGAACCCCCGAAGAGGGAACACAGCTCAAGATTCGATGAGAACACCGTTTATATCGGGAAGAAGGGCATAATGAGCTACGTCCTTGCTGTTGTAACACAGTTCAACGGCGGCGCTTCCGAAGTTTCAGTGAAGGCGAGAGGCAAAGTGATTTCCAGGGCTGTCGACGTGGCGGAGATAGTCAGGAACCGTTTCATGCCCGAAGTAAAAGTAAAGGGCATCAACATCTCCACTGAGGAGCTCATGTCCGAGGACGGAAGCAAGTCCAAGGTCTCAGCAATCGATATAATGCTTGTCCATTAGTCTTTTTTCTAGCATGAGCTGGTGATTCCCTGAAGATACCTATCTGCGAGCTTTGCGCCCAAAGCAAGGCCCTCTGTTCGGGCTGCGAGTACAGGCTTAGGGAGGGCAAGATAACGCAGGCAGACGTGGACACCAGCACCATCCTCGTGGAGCTGAAGGATAAGTTCAAGCTCGATTCCGCCGGTTTCATCAAGGCAGTGGACCTCGGCCGGGCAGTCATCATATTCACCGAGAGCGACGTAGGAGTGCTCATAGGCAGGGACGGGAAAGTCGTCTCAGAGCTCTCCCACAGGCTCGGGAAGAAAGTCAGGATTGCAGAGCACACGGGAAACGTGAGGAAGACCATCTCAGACATACTGATGCCCGCGAGGCTCATGGGAATAAACACCGTCTATTCTGGGGGCGGCGAAATCCACAAGGTCAGGCTCCTCAGGAGCGAGATGAGGGATTTGCCCGTGGACATCGACACTCTCGAGAAGGCGCTCCAATCAGTCCTCAATTCGAAAGTGATGATTCAGTTCGAATAGCTAGTCTCTTTAAATAAATTTCCCATCAAAACCCACCTTATGATGCGCACCCACTATGTCTCGAGCGTCACCCCGGCCATGGACGGGAAAGAGGTAGTCCTGGCTGGCTGGGCCCACGAGATACGGGACATCGGCAAGATAAAATTCCTCGTTCTCAGGGACCGGACCGGGACAGTCCAGGTCACTGCAAAGAGGGGAATAGTCCCAGACGAGATTGTCGGCTCCATAGATTTCGTGAAAGAAACGGTTATCCAAGTTAAGGGAAAAGTCGTTACAGGAAAGGGGGCAAAGGCAGGAGTCGAGATAATCCCAACCGAGAAAGTGGTCGTTCTTGGCCCTGTTTCCACCACAATCCCTTTTGAAGTTACGGGAAAAGTTCCCGCGGAGCTCGATGTGAGGCTCGACAACAGGTACATCGACCTCAGGAGGCTCGAAACCACCGCGGTGTTCAAGATTCGAAGCGCCATCGAGACTGCTTTCAGGGAGAAACTGCTTAAGCTTGAATTCCAGGAAATCACCCCCCCCTGCATAGTGGCCGCTGCAACCGAGGGAGGCACCAACCTTTTCAGGGTCGAATACTTCGAGAAAGAGGCGTTCCTCGCCCAGTCCCCCCAGCTCTACAAGCAGATGGCAGTCGTGGGCGGGATGGACAAGGTCTTCATGACGACCCCTGTTTTCAGGGCAGAGAAGCACAACACAGTTGCCCACCTGAACGAAGTCCTCCAGATGGACATTGAGATGGGCTTCGGCGACCACAACGATGCCATGGATGTGCTCGGAGAGGTCGCGGTCCACATAATCAGCACGATAAAAGAGAACTGCGGGAAAGAACTCAAGATTCTTGGCCGCGAAGGCCTGAAAGTCCCTGAAAAGGTGAACCGCTACACCTACACTGATATGCTCGAAAAGCTCCAGAAAATGGGTTCCTCCACCAAGTGGGGCGAGGACTTCACGAAAGACGATGAGAAGAAGATGCCCGAGGCGGTGGGGGAGGAGCTGTTCATCGTTTACGAGTGGCCCACTGAGACCCGCGCCTTCTACTCAATGCCCTCAAAAGAGGACCCGAAAATCTGCCACGCCTACGACCTCGTTTACATGGGGATGGAAGTGGCCTCAGGCGCTCAGCGAATCCACATTCCCGAGCTCCTCACCCAGCAGCTCAAGAGCAGGGGGCTGAACCCAGAGGCCTTCGAGTTCTACGTGCGCGCCTTCAGGATGGGTGCGCCCCCGCACGCAGGCTGGAGCATTGGGCTCGAGAGGATGACGATGGCTGTCTGCGGGATGGGCAACATACGGGAGTGCGCGCTGTTCCCGCGCGACAGGGTGAGGCTTACTCCTTAGTCTGGTGTTTCTAGTGCTTGTTCTGGGTGCGATACAAAACCTGAAAAAAACAGGAGAACTTCTTGACATCTGGTCAGACGCCGGAGCCGATGGCGTGGCCTTCACTGTCCCAATGGACAGGCTCGACGAGAGATTTTTCGACGATGCCAAGACAGCGAGAAATCGCGGCCTGCGCGTCGCGCTTCATCCTTTCGAGATGGGGAAATTCATCTACAACCCGACTGACCCGGCCACCCACGGGTTTATGCTCGAGCGGCTCGCCTTCACCATGGACAACATAAAAGCCCTCAGCCTTGAGCCTTTCCTCATAATCCACCCCCCAAGGATGGCTGCGCCCGGCATCAACATCTGCGGCAAAAAGGAGATTGACGAAAGGACTGCGCTCCAGAACTCACTCCCATTTTTCGACAAGCTCTCCCTCATCGCCTCCCAATCCTCGGTCTCGATTGCCATAGAGAATATGCACAATCCCTACGCAAATCCCGGCCATTCCCTCTACGGCTACAACGTGGAGCAGCTCGAGTCAATCTGCAAGGGCAGGGGCTTCGGCATCTGCGTGGACACCGGGCACGCGAAGCTTTCCATGACCTCGGTTTCGGAATACCTGAACTCTTCCCTAAACATAATTGTCGTTCATCTCCAGGGCAACGACGGCAGCTTCGACCAGCACCAGCTCCCGGACATGAAGAACATGGGGGACCTCGAGGGAGTGATGAAGCTCCTCAACCTCAATGTGCCGATAATAATCGAGACCCATTCCGAGACTTTGCTCGAGTCGCCAGTCTCGAAAATTGCGGAAGCAGTGGGCGCAGTCAGGAAGCGGACGCTGCCCCAGGGCTGACTGCAACTCCTTTTATTACTTCTCTTCCATAAAAAAGGTTAAGCCCCGGTAGCTCAGCCTGGTAGAGCGACTGTCTCGTAATAAGGGGCTCCGCCCCTTATCAACCCTCTTTGCAGGGTTCGGGAAACTCTCGCCGCCCTTCCGCGGGGGGAGGGTCAGGAGGAGCCTGAAACTGGGGAGGGGGTGAAACCCCCTCCGCGGTTCGGAAACAGTAGGCCGAGGATTCAAAACACAATCCCTTTCTTTTTCTTAAAAAGAAAGGTCTCGTGGCTTCCCAAAGAAAAACGGGAATGGTCCCAAAAGAAAAAACGGGACTTGAAAATTCCTCCCGGGGCTCTAGTTTTTCTTAGTTATAGAATATGTCGATGAGCCAAGAAGAGAAAAAAGCACCGATATCGCTATGCATGTTGCCCATAACTCAAGACTTCCCAATACATACGAACCCCCCAACTTCAGGCCAGGCTCGTGATAACCAGTAGTATATCCGCCAACCGGCGTTTCTGGGGCACCACGCGCATTTAAAACGGCATCAGGCAACGCGCTCAACACCAATAGCCAGCAATGCGATAAAGCAAGCAGAACACCGCAGATTACTACGATTCTTTTGCGTTTTTCTTCTCGTTCAGTGACAAACCCAGCATAAAACGATGCAATCGCAAGAATGGCATACCCGATTACGATTGGACCGAATATAACCAGGTGACTAAACTGTCCGATTATTGGCATGAACATGGGCCAGAAAAAAACGCCCATGATACCGAATATGGATAGAACGGACACCACTCCCCACACCAACGGCGAAACGCAAGCCCATACCAAGACCCTCCTCCTTATTCTTTCACTCGTGAAGCGAATCGTGTTAACTACGAATATTGCCGAAAAAAACAACATCAAGAAATAGGCGAGCCAGAGAAAGGGCCTGATAAACGAGAAAAATGCGGTTAATTCCATGCCAGCACCAAACCCATAAAATAAATGAAGTTAATTTTTTTAAGACTTCCACCAGACCAAATCTATAAATAGAAGCCCGCCCAAAAAGTGAGCGGTGACCAGTTGAACGATATGAGGAAGCTCAGGGGCATAGGCCCCAAGGCTCTCCAAAAATTTGCTGAGATGGGAATCTCTTCTCTCGAGCAGCTGGCGGACCGCTCGCCCGAAGTCGATTACCAGGGCTGGGCGCTCTTCGGGAAGAAGGACGAATGGAAAAGAATGGTAATCCAGGCCCGCTCCCTGCTTGTCCCGGAGCTCATAAGGCCCGAGACTGTTTCAGTCGGGGAGAAGAGCGTGATGATTGATTCGAAAAGCCCCCTCGCCCCGAGGATATTCGTCACCAACATCATGGAAATGCCAGAGTCCGCAGTGATGATTTCGCTCATAGACAAGTTCATAATCGCGCCCAAGAGGACGGGCAGCGCCCAAAGCGACTCCTACTACTCCAGCCTGTTCAAGAATTCCATGGGGAAGATTCCCGAGAGGCTGAAGCTCATCCGGGGCAGGCCCCAAGGCCTCTCGCTCGATTCCGAGCAGGGAGTCGCCGAATACCAGAACGTCATGTTCATGGAACGGCAGTTCGACGAGTATCTCGATGACCTGCTCAAGAACAGGCTCGAGAGAACGATAGAGCACGGGAAGGGCCTGAAGCTGACGGACCTCATGGCTTATTTCAACAGCATCGCAGGCAATCTCTACTTCGACAGCTTCCTCGCCCTGATTCAGCAGTATTCCCTCTCCGATTCCCCAATCGTCTCGAAGGGCAGCGTGAAGATGAGCACAGGCTTCAACCTCGCGCTCCTCGGCCAGCCAGGAACGGGGAAGACCTTTGCAACAGTGGACATCATAATGGGCAATGCGAACGAGAGCATTCCCGCCCACGGGCTCCCGGGCTTCAACCGCTACTGCGGGGGAATAACAGTTGCCCAGTTCATCCGCATCGGCCAGGCCTACCAGGACAAGAAGTTCAACTTCATAATCCCAGAGTTCAACGACTGGTTCAAATACCCGGGAATGGTCGAGAACCTCAAGCAGGCGCTCGAGAGGAAAATGCTGAAATACGAAACAGTGAACGAGACAATAGGCCCCTACAAGTTCAACTCCTTCTTCTCAGTCAACTACAACACCCACATCAGCGATTCCGGCTATGAGGCGACGATTCGCGACCCGAACTTCAATGCAGTGGAGGACAGGATGACTTGCAGGCTCCACAGGATGTCGAAGGGAAGGTTTTTGGAAATACTCGATAGCCTGGGCTCCCACCTCCTCGGAGACACGGTTTTCGACCCAATTAGAATCCGCGACCACCTGACCCTCACCTATGCGATTCAGACGAACCACCCGCTCGTGGCAGGCCAGTTTCCAAAGAAAGAAGTCTCGCTCGAGCCCGAGGTGGTCTCCGCAGTCACGGAGGCGGCGAAGACATACGTGAGCGAGCTAGAGGGCGAGATGGTCGGGTTTTCCCCCCGCCTAGTCAAGCGGACTATCCAGCTCTGCTGCTCCATGGCGCTGATGAAATACTTCCAGTCAGGAGAATCCATCAAGCCGGGCGAGGAGGAACTGAAATACGCCCTGCAGTTCTTCAACGAGGAGGCAGAGGTCAGGATGGGCGGGGGCCGGGCGCAGTATCTCCAAGTGAAGGCCTAGCGCCTCTTCCCGCATCCCACGTTGTAGATGTCCCACTTGAAATCCTTGTTCTTCTCGATTTCTCCTGCAATCTGCTCAAGGAGCGATTTCTTTATCTTGAAATATCCCTCAGGGGCGATTCGTGCATTCCCTATCGCATGGTTCAGGTTCTTTACATTGAAGCAGAACATGCCCTCATGGACGTTCTCGCAGTTGTGGGAGAAATATAGGTCGCCGGAGTTCTCGCAGCTGTCAGCCTCGAAAGACCGGGTCAGGCCCTGCGAATAATAAGTGTTTATGCAGAAGGCCGAGTTCCAGGTCGCGCATGCCCCGAACATGTTCTCGGAGTGCCTGGGCCAGAAGGAATAGCCGCACTTTTTTGCGAAAACATAAGCGGTTCCCCTATAGCAGTCCGCGGAGTTGGTTACGACTGCGCACTCTATCATGTTCGCATTGGCCCCAGCTGTTGTTTCGAAAGCGATGTATGCAATTGGATGAAGCGCCCCTGAGAGCACCTCCGGGTCTGCCGAGAGGCTTCCGGCCAGTTTCAGTTTACTCTCACCGACCTTCCTCACTTCATCCTCCCTGACGACCCTTGCTTTTATCTCATGGGCTTTGGCGAATCTAGAGAAATACCCCGCCATCAGGACTCTTTTCCCAGTGAGCGGGGATTTCAATGCTATCACCTCAGCATTCCGGGCGTGTTTTTCGAGAAGCTTCGCGTAGTTGTCTATCTCCCCCAGCTCTTTCCCCAGCACAAGCGAGGTCGTCGCCGAAAAAGCCTTCTCAACTGCTCCCATGTTCCCAACTTTCCCATCAGCACTTGGTTTAAGGCTTATTTCAGGTGAAAAACCGCATGACTTTTCGAGGATATCGTAGAGCGAGAAAATCCTCTTTTCCTTTTTCAGGATTTCGACTATTTCAGCGAGAATTTTTGACTTAACCTCCCGATATCTCTCCCTTGGCAGCTCGAGATTTCCAACCATGTGCGTTTTGCTCTGCGCACCGAACGAGAACATCGATTCGCTGCAGTTCTGGAGATTGGCAGAGTAGTAGCAATCGCTGCTCAGGTAGGTGCAATGGCACTCGAAATTCCTCCTGTTCCTGTACCCCTCTATGCATTTTATTATGTAACCTGACTCCGCATCGCCGTAAACCCCGAACGTGTATTCCTGAAGCTTGAGCGTGTCAGAGTACGCGGCGTATTTCGAGTCCGAAACTACCACTGAACCGTAAACATAGCTGCTGTCGACAACATTGCTGCTCGCTTCCACGAATTTCGAGTTCCCGAGGACAACGCTCCCGGTGTAATAAAACCTCTCCTCCAGCGCCTCGACAATGCTGTCGATGTCCTTTACCTCATTAATGGAAAGCGGCTCGAACTTCTTCCTCAAGTCGACCTGGTCGAAACTGATGAATTTCGCCCCTCGGGAATATTCCTTTATCCCGAGGTGGACATCGCCTCCATCCAAGGCGGAGTTTTCGACCCTCGAGGTTTCAGCATACTCGCTGAGCCATTCTTCGTAGTCTTTCAGCTCCCCGAGCTCCCCCCCCAGTATTACCCGGGTTGTGTTCTTCCAAGCCTTGTTCAATGCAGAATAAACCTCAGAGTCCATACCTCCTATTAGTGCGTTTTCCCGTTCATCCTCATTCCCTGTCTATCGTCAAAGGAAAAACTTGGACCATAGTCCAATGTTAAGCTTATATGGGGCCGGCGGAGCAATAGACTTATGGGGAAATACCTCAAGCACATCAAGGTTTCCGTCTACCACCAGGACTGCCCGACCTGCATTGCTTCCGAGAAATTCCCGGAGATTAAGCTCGAGCAGGCGAGCGAGCCGTCGATTCTCCATGGGAAGGGCAAGCAGAAGAACTACCAGCTCCTATTCAACGCAGTCGCGCCTGACAGGAAATCGCTCCAGGACTATCTTAATTCAGTTAAGCACTCGAAGAGGGTGAGGGGCCTTGACGTTTTGAGGAGAACTGACACCGAAGCGCTCTTCCTCATCAAGGTGAACGCGACCTCAAGCTACGATACTGTCCTGAAGAGCAACGTCATCTGCACGAGCCCCGTGATGACGGAGGCAGGATATGAAAATTACGAAGCCCTCCTTACGGACCCAAATGCGATGAAAAAACTGCTCCATGAGCTCTCGGACATCGGGCAGATGAAAATACGGCGGATAGGGGACTACGAGCAATCTTCAGGCGCCCCGGTGAAATTGACTGCAAAGCAGCAGGAGGCACTGAGCCTCGCCCTCGCGCAGGGGTATTACAAATGGCCAAAGAAAGTCGGGCTCGACGACCTCGCAGCGATGCAGAACATCTCGAGGCGGTCGTTCCAGGAACGGCTCAGGAGAGCAGAAGCCAACGTATTCCCCTACTTCCTAGAAAAATACCTGGGCATGAAGAAAAACTAGCCCTTTATTAGCTCGAAGAGTTCCTTTCGGAAGAAATTTTTGTCCTCGTGCAAATTATCCCGGACAACGGTCCTGACCCCCGCGGCCTCGCCGGCAAGCCTGTCCACATCATTATCTCCGATGTAAATTGCTTCCTCCTTTTTCGCCCCGAGCCTTTCGAGCGCCTTGATTATCGGTTCTGCTTCGGGTTTCGCCTTCATCCCGTCATCCGCAGTTATTATTGCCTGGAAATATCCGAACAAATCGAACTTCCTCAACTTTCTCTCCACATTCAGCCTGTTGTCATTGGAGACAATCGCGAGCTTGTGGGTCTTCGAGAGCTTTGCGAGGGCTTCCTTTACCCCGGGGTTAATCTTCAGGTGTTTCAGGGGCGAGGTGAGCTCGGCGGCGCGCTTCGCCATGCCGAGGACCGTGGCTTCATCCAAATCCGGAATCAGCCCGTTTATTATCTGTGGGTCAGTCCCTCCCCGATGCACCACTCCTTCCCGCTCTTCCGGGAACTCAAACCCGAATTCATCAAGAACCTCCCTGAAGCGGGCGCTGGCCGCTCCTCTCGAGTCGAACAGCACCCCGTCCATATCGAAAAGAATTGCCCTTAGCATGTGCTCATCTTTAAAGAAAACATTTATCTTGCTATCCTCTTAGCCCTAAGCAGTTGCCTTCCTTCTATCTTTTTTAACCCCCATCGTGTTCCGGTGACTGCGCCCAGTTTTTTTGGGTCGCATCTCCTCAATGGGGCCTCACCTCATTTTTTCTCTTTGGTTCGGGTCGCGATTCCCACCCCCCTCCCAGTCGTCTTGATTTTCCAAGTTTCCTCCGTGCCAGACTTTTTTACCGGCCTGAACGCGTTCCCCTCTAGGGCATACTCGACCCGCCCCTCCCCGATGACCGGCTTAATCAAGCCTTCCGGACTTATTGTCAAGCGGCATGCAGGAATAACCTCGGCGTTGCGGGTTAACCAGAAACTGGGCGTCTGCAATGCTTGTTCAAGTGTTAGCTCCCTGACGACCCCCTTTACACGTACTGCCCCAGCATCGGGTTCATGTCTCCCACATTTTTCCCTGTGCCTCAAGTCTTGGTTCGGGGCATCGTGAAGCGGGCCAATTACCTCAAAGCAGTTCGCATACGGCTTCATTCCACTTGAGGCGAACTGTTTTAAGGCTTCCATTGCCCTGGTTTTCATCCCTTTAGAGTTCAAAACATCATCCCAAACCGATTTTTGCTAGATGCACGGCATATCCTCCCCGGGGTGCTCCCTGTCATACCTCTCAACCATCGCCCTCCATTTCTTTTCACTTTCCAACTCAGCCGCGAACTCACTGCCCACTTTGTCCATGACCTCCTTTAGGTCATACCTACGTTTCCGAGGTTCTCTCTTGGCCGGAGCATCCGAGACCTTCTTGGGCTGTCCATATTTATCAATGGAGTAGGTTACAGCCTCAACTCTACCCAGAGCCTCAGCGAAATAAATCCCCTTCTCATCCTCCTTCATCACCAAAGGCAAAGTGCCCCCAGTCCCGCCATAACTCATGAAGATCAGGTTCCCATTTTCGTCCCTCGCAAGCATCTTCTGGACTTCCGGCCTTCTATCCTGCCCATATCCAATTAATGCCCAGCCTTTCTCGCCCCTAACATAAATTCTTGGGGCAATTAGGGCATCGATTGGACCGGCTTGTTCCAGGCTTCTCTTGGCCCCTCCAGTGCCATCCCGCTTGAGCCTGAACCTGAGAATTCTCAAGCTCCCAATATCATCTTTGATTGGCGGAGTCTTTTGCATCGCCTTGAGAACTTTCCTCCGCGCAGTCCTTGCGCTAGCCACATCCCGGCCCTTCTCGATTGTTCCAATCAACCTGTCATTCATTCGGTCGCCTCGCCTACACGCATGCATCAGTTTCGATTTTCCTATTTACTGTGTTTGGGTCAGGATACACGCTCCGGCCAGGTTTGACCTTAGGTTTACCAATCCGATTCTGGTCCTCCTGGGTTGGTAACCTAAGATAGTAGCCAGCAACGCCGTTCCCATTGATTACATCGCTTCTTTCCAGGACCCGCAGCATCTGTTCCTCGCCCTGCTGTCTGGCAATTACATCCATGGTTTTCACATACGCTTGTTCCACTGTCTTCGGAGAAACCGGAACCATCCGTATCGCCCCGTCCGTGTCCTCAGGTGTGACCCTGCCATACCAATTAGTCGGTCTCGCTTGGCTATAGACTCCCGCATCAGTCTCCCTGTAATGGACGGGCAGTTCGTTTTTCTTGGTCACCTTTTCGAGGTCCCCATCAGGTCCGACCCTGTATCTCGTTGTGGTCCTCTTCCCATTGATTCCCGAGACCTTGATAACCTCGTCGTAGGGCCTCAGATTTGCTGGGTCAACCGCCTCAACTTTCCCCTTCATTCCGCTTCCGTTCTGCGTCCAAAGTACTCTCAGGAGCTTTCCGTCCATAATTTCAGGAATTACCGGCATCGGGGTCCTCCCTTTAGAGGCACCCAAAACCCCCCCGTTGTTCTTTCCAACATTTTCAACCACACCATTCACAGCCATTCAAACCACCTTTTTTTAGTGTTAATACTAACCATTCAAGACCGCAAGCGCGCAACCGTAAAAAAAGAACCCGGTCACGCGCCGCTAAAGAGGAAGATAAACGCAAGAAGCAGAAACTTAAGCAAGGCTAGGGAAGACCGCGCGATTTGCGCTCGGTTCTCATTCGCCTCGTTTTTCATTTTTTTCACTCTAGGGTTTTAACACACGGAACGCCCCCAGACTTTTGTTTGTCTAAGTGCGTCTATCCAAGAAGAAAGAGGAAACTAAACTTTAGGGAATCCGAACCAGAAACAATGCTACTTTCTTCCCTAGTCATTGGGCGATATTAGGAACCTAACTCATATTTAAACCTTTCTGACTTGGGAATTTCTCGTCGTTCCTCTTTCCCCGGACCGAACCAAGCGCCTTTTCTTCTTTGACAACAACGCCTCTTTGCCAGCCAGGATGACGCTCGGTTCTAGGGATTTGGTCGCTCGCGGAACCCTGATTCAAGAGAAATGTCGGAGTGTGTTTTTCACGAGCAAGACGAGATCTCCATCTAGGGAAGGGCCCCGTCGCCCGGGACAAGTGAAACTTTTTAAAGCGGGAAACCAATATCCTGGCGGTGACCAGATGGAAATCGCAAGGCCCAAAATGGATTATGTTAGGTTTCATGCAATAATCTGCATGGTGTTTCTCCTTCTCGGGCTATCCCCGATCTCCCGCATGTTCTCCATCTTCAGCTTCTTCGAGCCTGAACTCATATTCATCCCCCAATACATCCCATACGCCCTGTCGCTCGTTGCTGGAATCGGGGGGCTGTTCTCCCTCAGGGGAAACAAGTCCAAGATATTCGTGGCGGCAATGGGCAACATTTTCAAGGCGTGCATCATCATCGATCTCTTCATGATGGGTTATTTCTTTTTCAACTATCTCCTGGTGGTCGCCGGTGCCGCTGCACTTCCGGAATACTGTGTCTTCCCCGGAACCATGGAGTGCCAGAGCGCCTGGCTCTCGTCTGACAACCAAAAACTCCATCTTTCCATCGTCAGCGGTATGGGCAGATCCATCATTGTAACTCACATTAGCTGCACAATGAACCGGGACCAGCTCGAGCAGTGCGGCCCAGGCAGATGCAGAGGATTTGATTCCTCAAAGGGAGGGATTCCAGTCAAGCCTGGCGAGACGATGGGGACCGTGGTCACTTGCAATGACGACGCAGGAAAGCCCATCTCATTTTCCATGGGCGACCACTACACTGGCAAAGTGATAATCGGCTACCACTACACGGACGAGCCGCGGGAATTTGTGAGAAAAATAACCGGGAGCATCGGGATAAAAGGAGCTTAATCGGTGAATAGCCCGGAAACTCCTGCCCCAGGTTCGGCAATCTTTTTCTTGAACCACGCTCCCTCATCCTGAAAAGATTGCCATTCCCCCTCAAGCTCCTCCTTTTTCAGGACAAAATCTTTCTCCGAGAGCTTCGCAACCCTCTCCAACTGTCCAGAGATGACATCGGGCGGATTTCTCGTCAACCAGTATTTTGCCGCTTGCCTGAACTTTTCAACAGCAGCTTCCCGGGCAGTTTCCTTTGCAACCTCCCCCTGGTCGAATTTCTCGCTTTTAATGAGCAAATACCCTCCATTTACTATCCTCCCAATCGCGCCCGAGAGCCGGAAGCACATGTATTTCTCCACCACCGCAGCCCTGACCTGTTCAATGTATCCGTCAACCAATGCGCCCTCTTTCTTAGCTCCCGGGCAATGGGTCGCAACTGGGATTTCCGAGGCAGCGGTCTTCTCATCCATAAACCTCCAGCCCCTAAGATAAAATTTGCAGCAGAACTCGAAAAATCTGTCGTCCATGTGGTAGTTCGTCGGAGTAAACAACACTTGGTCCCTGAGGCGGGCGGAAGCGCCCATTATCCCCCCGCTCAGCCCATGGACTGTGCTCAAGTCAACTCCTTTCTGGGGCACTGCTCTCCCAAGATAGGCTAAGGCCGTGTTCAAGTTCTCCTTCCATCCCACGCTATGGAGAAGTTCAAAGAAGAACACGAGCCCGTAGACGCAATTCCCAGTTATCCCCGAGTAGTTGCCGCAAACCAGGTCATATTTTTTGAAGGCCTTTTCAAAGGACTTCTCAGTCCCCTCATCCGGAACTATATCATCATCAAAAAAAATCAGGTTTTGTTTTTTGTCCGTAGCCTTGCTTGCAAGAAGAAGCAGGTTTCGCACATGCCCGAACGAAGATTCCCGTTTTTTCTCCCCGTGCCAGTCGAAGAGTTCATTGGCCCTTTCGCACGTAAAAATTCCGACTTTTTCATTCCCGAATTCCAGATATTCGTCAACTCGCTTTTCTGGAACGCACAGGAGAATCCTCTCATCCGGAAAGGCCTTTCTAACGCTGGGGAAAGTTCTCCTGAAGCTCCCGAGATCCCAGCTCATCATGCAAATCTGAGCCATAGCTAAGGTTTGGGATGGGAAATTTAAATACTGAGCCCGGCACTCTTGTGTTCGGGTTACATAACCCAGCAAAATAACAAAGCCAAACCCTTAAAACCTATTTACGGTTTGGCATCTTTCGGGAAATAATAGTAATATGACAGGAAGACATCTTCTTTTCCGAAATTGGGCGACCCAGGTTTTGGTTCTACTTTTATGGTGCAAAACACCCTGTTTTTTTCCGGCTCGGATTTCACCACCATCTTAATCGGTTTCGACTTCGTCAGTTCCTTTACCACGGCGCTTTCGTAAACCGTGCGCCCGTCTTTAAAATTGAACACGTAGAAGCCGGAGTCGAAAAGCAGGACTGCCGCGGAAGGCGAATCCGCCTCGAAGAAGAAGTTTTTGGGTATGATGAGTGGGTCGTACGAAAGGGTATTCACTGCAAGCACCCGCTTATCTTCGTCTATGGTGA
>JBFYLO010000044.1:0-3876 GCA_041305385.1 Microcaldota archaeon
GAAAAAACTAGGGTTGCCGCTAAAGGGATTGTATTCGCGCTCCTTGCTCTTACACTGCTTCTCTTTTCAGCGATGTTGTTCCTTAAGGGCAACTGGCTCCTCGGGGCCCCCATGATTCTGATAGCAGTAATCATCGCGTTGTTCGGGGCCAAGTTCGTGAAGGGGAGGTATGAGCTTGTGAAGAAGGGAATCCCCCAGGAGGATGAACGCACCGATAGGATTATGAAAAAGGCCGGCTATTACACCTTCCTTGCGACGATATGGGTGCTCCTCGGGCTGATGTGGTACGCTGGGACAGGGGTCGAGGAACACGGATTCCCGGAGATTCTCCCGAGGCACGTTGCAGCAGTTGGGATTTTGGCATCGGCGATAATCTTTGGAGTTCTCTACATGTACTTCAGCAGGAAGGGCGATGTCTGATGAAAACCCGAATAAAAGAATTCAGGGCGCGCTATGATTTAACCCAGGAGGACCTCGCCAGGAAAGTCGGGGTGAGGAGGGAGACCGTTGTGTTTCTTGAGTCCGGAAAGTACAACCCCTCCCTAAAGCTTGCCTGTTCGATAGCGAAAGTGCTGAAGGCGAGTGTGGAGGAGCTGTTTATTTTTGAGGGAAAAGAGCTGGGGTGAGTCAGCATTTCTCGAAAATCGCCTGAATCCGCTCACGCGTGAATGTTTTCTTTTCATATCTAACTTCGCGGGAGAGGAGCCGGGATTCTTTTTTCTTGAAACCTGAGAATAAGCTCTCGAGTTCCTGCCCGGTGAAGTAATGATAAGCGAGCTTGTTGCCCCGCACGAATGTGTTCGGCTCAATCTCTTTTCCTTTTCCGAACCTCATGTCTCCAACTGAGAAAACTCGGATGAAAACTCGCCCTCCGGGGGCAAGAACCCGCTTGATTTCTGCAACTGCCTTCGCTCTGTCCTCTTCCAACAAATGTTCGAGGATGTGGAAAGCAAGAACGATTTCGAAAGAAGGCCCCTTGAATGGAAGACAGCACGCATCTGCAATCAAAATTTCCGCGTCAGCTCGCCCGAGCCTTTCCGCCATCTTTTTGCATAATTCGACAGCTTTCTGAGAGGAATCGATTGCTGTAACTTTGCAGTTTGTTTTCAGAATTCCGGAGAGTGTTTTTCCATTTCCGCAGCCAAGTTCGAGCACTCTCGCCTTCTCTGGCAACTCAAAGTCGAGGTGAGCGGGACCGTGCCAGAGCGTCCCCTTCTGCGAATACTCCCTATCCCATCGTTTAATCTGGAGTTCCCTGAAGGAAGGCATGGAAGATGATTCGTGGGCAGAGTTAAAAAACTGAACCCGCACAAAGAACTCGAGCCCCCATAGTCCAGCCTGGATAGGACACGAGCCTCCGAAGCTTGGGACCCGCGTTCAAACACAATCCCTTTCTTTTTAAAAAAGAAAGGTCTCGTGGCTTCCCAAAGAAAAACGACTACGAAACGCTTGAAAGTCGCGGTGGGGGCGCTTTCTTTTCACGCGCTTTTCTGCGAGCCTATGCTGTAAATATCATGCCTGAAACCCTTTGTCTCGCTGAGCTCCTTTGTGATTTCCGCAAGCACAAGCTTCTTCACCTTCATGTATGCTTCCCTTCCAACTTCCACGTTCCCTATCGCATATCGCTTGCCCTTTGTGTTGAAGCAGAACATGCACTCACGGAGGTTCTCGCAGTTATGGCAGAAATAACAATCAGAACAAGAGTTGGAGTCGTTCACCTCAAAGCACCTGACGAGCTTCGTGGAACTGTAGCATTTTAAAGAATACTTGCTTCCGCCTGCGACGTTTGAGCACCCAAACAGGTACTCGGAATCGCGGGGCCAGAAGCTGTAGGCTATGTAGTCCGAAAACCAGCAGAAGGTGCTTTTGTAGCAGTATTTTGTCGGTCCGTAGCAGGCGCATTCCTCGGAACCGATGTTCTTGCCGTATATGATTTCCGGAGTGGTGGTCTTTATTTGTGAGAGAACTGCATTGGCATTTTTTAGGGCAAAGGAGTTTACCTCCTGAAGCGAGAGGGACTGATTTCCGAGCTCTAGCGACTCGTCCAGGGTAACAATGTTTCTTTCCATTCTCTTGAAAAACTCTAGTGACGGTGAGTAGACGGTCTTGTCGCTCATTGCGGACTTAATTTTCCTCACTGTTCCGTTCACATGGCGGGTGAGCCAATGCTCATAATTTTCAATGCCTTCAAGTTTTTTTCCAAGAACTACTTCAGTTGTTTTCTGGAAAGCCTCTTCGATTTGTTCCATCTTAGTCACCGCCGATTATTTCAACTATCGAAGGAAGCGAGCCCTCTGATTCAAGTATCTGCGCAATCTCCTCCAAAAGTTTGGCTTTCAGTTCTGAGAATTTCGCTTCTGGAAGCTCGAGGTTTCCTATGCACTTGCGCTTGGAGCGGAGATTGAAGGAAAACAGGCAGTTTTGACAGTTCTCGAGGTTTGCGGAATAGGTGCAATCCGAGGAAACATAGACTCTCACGCACTCCATCAGCCTAGAATCCTCGTAGGTCTCGAAGCTCTTTATTGCAAAGTGTGTCTCCTTCCCTACGCTTTCGCAGCCGAATATGTAGTCGCTGTATTTTGAGAGGTAAGTGTACGCTATGTATTTGCTGTAGAAGACGTCATGCGCCCGGTAAACGAAGCTTGAGTCCACAACTCGGTTTGACTCGTTTACTTCTGAGGAGATTCCGAGCACATCGCTTCCGGAGTAGAATGTCCTCTCCTTCAGCCCATTCACTATGGAGTCTATGTCCTTTATGGAGTTTATGTCAAGAGGCTGCTTTTCCATCATTGAAGAATACTGCCGGATTTCGTCTCCTGAGATAAACTTTGCCCCGTTTCCGTAATCTCCGCTCACTGAAACGGGCTTTCCTGAGAGCGCTGAGCTTTCGGTTCTGAAGCCTTCCACGAATCTCTGAAGATAAGTTGAGTATTTGTCTATGGGACCCACGTCCCTCCCGAGAAGAACGCGGCAGGCGCCTCGCCAGGCCTTGTCCACGGCCTCAGGGGTCCCGATTTTTTGTTCTTGTGTGTTCATTTTAAGCACCGTTACACAGACTATGGTTGTTTAGGTATTAAATATAGATAGATAAAAAAATGCAAGAAAAACGAAAATAATATAAATAATTTAGGATAATTCTCATTCATGGCCTTAGACAAGAAAGACAAAGAACTCTTGGACCTGCTTTATGTTGACTCGAGGGCGAGCTTCACCAAACTTGGGAAAAAGCTTAAGTTGAGCGGAAGCTCCGTTGAGAGAAGAGTCAATAAGCTCAGAAAAGACGGCACCGTCGCTCGCCTATTCGCCGACGTAAACCTCACGCGGCTCGGCTTCAGATCGTTTAGAATTTACTTGAGGTTTGACGTATTCGACGAAAAAACGAGGTTGGAAGTGCTCAGGCTTTTTGAGGCGCACAAGAGGACTATTTGGGGAGTCGTGTGCGAAGGAGCGTATGATGTCCTTTGGAGGATTGTAGCAAAAGACGAGGTGGAGGTTGAGGAAGTCCTCGGAAAGATGATGGAACGTTTTGGGGACAAGGTAGTTGAAAAAACCATCGCCACGACAACTTATCAAACTTATCTCTCCTGGAACAGGGCGTTTGGTGGAAAGAGACACCCGGAACTTCCCCTCGAAAGGATAATGAAAAGCGAAGAGCTTGACTTGGTGGATATGAAAATACTGTCTTCGCTTTATGGAAGTGCACGGGCGACTACAGTCGAGATATCGAAACTCGTTGGGCTAACGCCAGATGCCGTCTCGTATAGAATAAAGAGGCTCGAGAGGGACGAGTTTATCTTAGGGTATACGGCGTGGTATGACGCAAAAAAACTAGGCTTCGGATATTATAAGATATTGATAAACTTTCGAAGCATCACG
>JBFYLO010000045.1:0-5155 GCA_041305385.1 Microcaldota archaeon
TATATTCACTCGGTCAATCTTGACGCCAGTTATCAGTTCAGCGCCCTTATCTTCGGCCTTCGATATTGTCGAAACCTCGAAAGAATCGCTGGTCTGACCTCGCTTAACGAAATAGTCACCAATCTTGGAGTTGAGAATGAAGGAATTCTTAGGCGAGAACCACCGCGAGACTGTCGAGTGGTCCCCGATTTCCAATTTTAATTCCTGGACAATTCCAGTAATCCCGGCATCCCGGGTTATGTCGATTCTCGTTTGCGGGTCGCCGAGCTTTTTCTTTTTCTCAATGACTATTATTTTTAGCCCTTCTTTTGCAGCCTTCAGCGCTGCGACAGAGCCGGAAGCCCCAGCACCCACTACAAGTACGTCGCATTTCTCCATTCAATCACTTGGTCGCCTAGAGGTTGAATTGCATTCCCGGGTTTAAAAATCTGCCCCCGCTTTTTTCGTTGTATTGAAATTTATCAAAATTCCAATAGCGGCCAAATTTCTGCGGAAATTTGTCCCGGCACTTGTTTATTATTGTTCTATGACAGAACAGAAAGGTTTAAATACTGTTCTTGAATAAAACAATACGTGGAAGCAGCCGAAGTGTTCGAGGAATGGAATGCGTATGCCCAAAGAAAAGAGCTACTGGCAAGGGACTTCGAATTCGGGCCGCTCATCGCCAACTCCAAGTTCAAGGTGGTGGCTGTTACCGGGATAAGGCGGACCGGAAAAACAAGCGTCCTCATGCTTCTGGCCCAGCAGCTTTCTTCGAAGGGAGAAAAGGTTTGCTACATCAACCTCGAGGACAGCAGGATTAAGGACAACGGAAACGTGCTTGACGAGGCAATCAAATGGTTCGGGGACAGCGGGTTCATGCTCCTCGACGAGGTCACAAGCTCGAAGGGCTGGGAGGGCTGGATTGCGAGGACGCACGAGCTGCTCAAGGGGAAGCTGAGGCTCATCGTGAGCTCCTCCCGGAGGAACCTCATAACGCCGAGCAAGCCCCTTCGCGGCCGCATACTTGCCTACGAGCTCTTCCCCCTGTCCTTTAAGGAATTCCTCCGCTTCAAGGGGCTGCAGGTGGAAAAAACCACCGCCGGAAAGGGAAGGCTGGAAAGGGCGTTTTCCGAATATCTCAAATACGGGGGATTCCCGGAGGCGGTACTGGCGGAGGACGAAGTGGACAAGGTGCGGGTGCTGAACTCCTATTTCAAGGATATAGTCGGGCTCGATGTGGCTGAGGCGTCCGGGGAGGACGTCGGAATTGTTGAGACGTTTGGAAGATATGTGGTCCAAAGCCCCTATTTTTCAGCTTCAAAATGCCTGAATTTCCTGAAAACGCTCGGCCACAGGATAGGAAAGGAGAAAATTCTCCGCCTCGAGCGTTTTTCGCAGGCCAGCTACCTGTTCTTCTTTGTCCAGATTTTCTCGTACAACATAAAGGACCGGTCCCAATATCCCAGGAAAGCCTACTGCGGGGATACCGGTTTCTCCTTGAGCACCACGGGCAGAATGGATTTTGGCAGGCTGTTCGAGAATACTGCTTATATTGAGTTGAGGCGGAGAACCGGTGGCCAAAAGGAGATTTGCTATTGGAAGAACAGGGAAGGCGCGGAGGCGGACTTTTTGGTCAGGCATGGCAATGACATTGAAAGCATAATCCAGATTGTTTACGACTTGGAGAACGAGAAAACTCTCAAAAGGGAGATAAACGGCGCTGTGAAGTGCGCACACGAGTTCAAGATGAAAAGCGCGACAATCTTAACGAAAGCCGTTTCCAAGACGGAAACCCGCGAAGGGATAAAGGTTAAGTTCATTCCGCTTATGGAATGGATGCTGGAGGAGTAAATCCAAGCTTCCCTCCCGCTCTTGATGCAAAGCTCATTCCACCAGGAACCCGCCCATGTCGAACTTGTGGACCTTGTAGAGCGAGACGAAGGAAGTGGAGCGGATTGAATCCGAAAACCTATCCTTTAATTTCATGTGCAACTCGCGAAGCTCCTCCTCGTCCTCGAGCTCCATGTCCACCTCGTATTCCCAGGGCCCGAGCATCCTCTTCACCTGGACGACATTCCTGTTCTCGTAGCAGTAGTTGAGGAACTTCTCCTCAGCCTTCTTGACGTTGTGGAACGTGATGAAGCTCTTGAACGCCTTCCTCTTTATCGCGTTGTTGTTGAGAACAAGCGAGATACCGGAAATCGTCTTCTCCTTGCGCAGCCTGTTTATCCTGTCCGCTACCGCATCCGCGGAAATTCCCACCCTCTTGGCTATGTCGACGGCCCTCATCCTCCCGTCCTCCCCGAGGGCTGCCAGTATCTTCCTGTCGATTCTGTCCACTTCAACAAAAGGCAGCTCTTTGCCGCCCGGGCAGCTGTCCTCGTTTTCATCGTTTTCAAGCAGATACCTGCGGGGGAATCTCCACCCTCTCACGACGTTGGCCATGTGAAAATCAGTCATGAAGCTCCTGTAATTGTCCCTGAACTCGGCAATGAACTTCGCGAGCTCGGTCATGTTGCGGGCGGAGATGGTGAAGCCCATGTCGAACCTGCCGTTGCTGCTCGCAGCCCAGACCACTTCTTTCTTCCCGGTGATGTAGCGGAGTATCTCCTCCTCGTCCTTTATGCTTGTGTCCTGGAAGTTCATGAAAAAAGTCGTGAGGAGGTAGCCGAGGCTGCTCAGGGGGACAAACACGAGGAATTTCTGGATTATGCCTGCTTCGGACATGCGCTCTATCCTGTAGCGCACCACTTCCCTGTTCAGCTTGACTTTCTTTGCAAGCTGGGATATGGGCTGGCGTGCATCCTCATCAAGATGGTAAAGGATTGCCCTGTCTTTGGAATCTATGGCCCACGCCATTCAAACCACAAATGCACCTTTAACCTAGCCCCTTTCACCATATATCGCTCGTATTATATAAAGTATTAGGTTTTTGCAAATTAGGGCATTGGGTTTTTGCAAAACCTAGGCGAGCAGGAACCCGCCCAGGTCGAACTTATGGGTCTTATAGAGCGTCACAAAAGAAGTTGCGCTCACGGCGTCCTTGAAGTGGTCCTTGAACTCGGCATTTATCCGCCTCAGCTCGTTCTCGTCCTGAACCTCTAGGTCCACCTCGTATTCCCAGGGCCCGAGCATCCTCTTCACCTGAATCGCATTCGGGTGCTCGTAGCAATACTTGAGGAATTTCTCCCTGACGTTGGTGAGATTGTGGAAGGTGATGAAAGTCCGGAAGAGCCTCCTGTTCAGGACGAGGTTGTCGAGAAAAACCCCTATTCCCGATATCACCCCGTCTGCCTTGAGCTTCGCAATCCTGTCCGCCACCGCATCCGCGGAAATCCCCACCCTTTTGGCTATGTCGACGGCCCTCATCCTCCCGTCCTCCCCGAGGGCTGCCAGTATCTTCCTGTCGACCAGGTCGATCTCGGCCGTCTCTAGAGGAGACTCGACGAGGGGAATCCTCTTCCCGGTCTGGGGGGCCTCACTGAGGTATTTCCTGGGGAAGCGCCAGGCAAACACGACGTTGGCCATCTGCATGTCGCTTAGGAACCGGCCGAACTGGTCCCTCAAATCATCAAAGAACTCAGTCACTTCATTGACGTTTCTGACGCAGATGGTGGTGCCCAGGTGGAACCTGCCGTCCATGCTGGCGACCCATATGACCTCCCTCTTTTTCTTCAGGTATTCTATGATTGCCTGCTCGTCCTTGGGCTGGGTGTCGTGAAACCTCGCGAAAAACGTGGTGACAATGTAGCCTGCCTTGGGCATGTTCACGAACATGAGGAATTTTTGTATTATGCCCTCCTTCACCATCCGCTCTATGCGGTAGCACACGACGCGCCTGTTGAGCTTCATCCTCTTCGATAGCCTGGAGACGGGCTGCCTCGCATCCAGGTCGAGGCGATAGATTATCGCCCTGTCCTTTGCATCGATGGATGAGGCCATGTGTCCATATTTCGTTGAGAATATATAAAAGAATCGGTTTTCGGAAAAAAAGAGAAGGGGAACCCATATATCCAAACCCCTATTTAAATGTAACGGTCTTGGAGTGCGCTGTGCGCATATAATGGGGGAGAGGTGGCACATATGCCCTTTGGATATGAACCGCCTGTGAAAGGGGGACTGCCCGGATCGCAAACTAGCTGGCGAAACTCCGGGTGCAAGGGAGGATATGTCCCCAAGGACTTGGTGCCGGCCAAGAACTCCCCGTACTGCCATTATTAGGTCGCTTCGCTGACGGAGGCGGGAGACGGAATCTTCCGGGCCCTGGGAGGGAGCTTGGAGAGAACACCGTTTTCATCTACCCGATCCTGGCAAGCAGAATGAACGTCGGTTTTAATTCTGGTTCCGACAGAAGCAAAGGGGAGAAGGACTGCTCCAAAAAAGCACCCGGGCCAGAAAACAGCGGCTCGGGGAATGGTGGTTTCGCCAGGGTGAATTTGAAGAAAACGGGGAATTTGCTTCAGGATGAACCCCCATTGACCCCGCAGTCGGCCCTCAGTTACGCACTAATCGTATCACGCGTCTCTTCGTCCGATTTGGACAAGAGGAGAATCTCCCACAAGGCAATGGGTAGGATTGTCGCCCTGGAGAAGAAATACTCGCGCGATGAAAGGGCGCTTTCCTTCCTGCAGTCGACTTGGTCCCTTGTTACCATAGCCGGAGTGTCCATAGGGGATTCCAACAAAGCCATGAACAGGGACCTCGAGCAGGCTGCGGAATTGAGAGACTCGAAGATAAAAGGTGCGAGCGAATGCATGAAGTCTAGCGTCGAACATCACCGGGACATCAGGAACATGCGCATCGACCATCTCGAGAAATCCAAGATGCTCAAGAGCGTTTCCTCGGTGGCTGCGTGGTTCACCTCGATTGGCGTAACGGCAACAACCCTCTATGAGGTGAAGGACGAAATCATCGACCTCCTAAGCAAAATCTACCCTGCAGTCAGGACCGTAGACCACATTATTTACGCCGCAGGAGGGGCTTTCCTGCTCGGGGCCGCATTCGGCATAAAGAAAATCGTCAACAGGGTTATAGACAGGAAGCAGGAGAATGCCGAGAACGAGTTCCATACGAGGAAGTCCGAGGCCATAACCTTATACCAAAAGAAGAAAGAGAAGGCTGGGGGGGAGTTCAACTCGACGCTGGGGGACCTCGTTCGCAAGCATGTGGCTGA
>JBFYLO010000046.1:0-86885 GCA_041305385.1 Microcaldota archaeon
AGCTCGAGAGGCAGCTGAAGCTCATCCCGGGCGTGCTCGAAAACGGCATATTCACCCGAAGATGCAAAGTGATAACCGGCGGAGTCTAGATTAGATGGAACGCAGCCCCCTGTTCAAATTCCTCCTGATTGCGAATGCCCTCGGGGCGGCCTATGGGTTTATTTTCTACTATGGGGGCCAGCTGCTTTCCACAAACCCGCTGCTCTGGGCCTTTGTTCCAGACTGCCCGCTCTATGCGTTTTTGTTTGCAATTGCATTGATTATGCTAAGCGAAAAAATTAAGGCTGGGTGGTTTTATTTCCTTGTTTTCGTTGGGGCCGTGAAATACGGGTTCTGGACAATGTTTGTGCTGGCGAACTATTCCTATTACTATTTCACTCCTGCGGACTCGCTCATGTACGGGGTTCTCTTCGTTTCGCACATGGTCCTGTTTGCCGAGCCGCTCTTCATGCTCGGGAAGATAAGGGCAAAATGGGAGCACCTGGCATTGGCGATGTTCTGGTTTCTCCTTAATGATTTCATTGACTATGCCTTTGGAACGCGTCCCCCAATTCCCGCGTCCCATCTCCAGGAAATTTTCACCTACACAATGATGATGACTTTCGTCTTCTCGCTCGGAAGCTACTGGCTGGTAAGGAAGTATACAGACTCGGGAATCAGTCCGAATATCGGCAAAAAGTTATCCTAGCTGGATTCAGGATGAGAGCGAAAAACTAGGCGACTGACCCAGCCAGCCCCTCCATGTTCTTGAGCAGCTTCTTCTTCGCAGCCCCGTCCTGGAGCGCAGCAGCGAGGACCTCGCAAATGGTTTTTACCGGGACAATCTCGATTTTTTTCTTCGCGTCCTTCCCCAAATAAACGTCCTTGAGGTTCGAGGCAGGTATCACCACCTTCTTCGCCCCGGCCTCGATTGCAGCCTCGATTTTCGCCGTGACTCCGCCAACTGGGAGCACTTCCCCCCGCACGCTGAGCGAGCCGGTCATGGCAACAGTCTGGTCAATCGCGATGCCCTCCATTGCCGAGAGCACTGAAACCGCTGTTGCCACGCTCGCACTGTCCCCCTCGACTCCCTCGTAGGTCTGGAGGAACTGCACGTGAATATCATACTGCGACACGTCCTTCCCGATGTGCTTCTTTATGATTGCCGAAACGTTCTCAACAGCCTCCTTCGCAATCTCCCCGAGCTTTCCAGTTGCAATCAGTTTTCCCTCGCTCCTGGATGAAGACGGGGTCACTTCCGCGACAATTGGCAATATCAGCCCGCTCATCGCGTCGCCTAGCACTGCAAGTCCGTTGACTTTCCCGACAAGATACCCGCTGGTCACGAACACCTGGTACTCCTTCTTTATGTCTATGAACTCCTGGGACATCTGCTGCTCGAGAGTCCTCGCCACTCCCTTGGACCGTACGACGTGGTCGCGGGTGACGAGCTTTGCCCCCTCCTCCTTTGCGATGTCCCCGGCAGCCCTAACCATCCCCCCGAGCTCCCTCAGCTTGAGCGACAGCTTGTCCTTCCTCCCAGCCTTCTTCCTGGCCTCCTCAATCATCTCTTCTACAGCCGCCTTCTCGAAATGCGGTATCTTGCCGTCCTTCTTTACCTCCTGGGCGATGAACTGGACAACCCTCTCCTGGTTCTCGGGAGTGTCCGGCATCGTGTCCTCGACATAAATCTCATAGCCATATCCCCGAATCCTCGACCTCAGGGCCGGGTGCATGTTTCGAAGGTCAATCACGTTCCCTGCAGCCACAAGCACGAAATCGCAAGGGACAGGCTCGGTCCTCACAATCGCCCCGGAGCTCATCTCGCTCTGGCCGGTAATGGAGAACTTCTTGTCCTGCATCGCTGAGAGCAAATCCTGCTGGGACCTCGGTCCAAGTGACGAGACCTCATCCAAAAACAGGACGCCCTTGTTCGCCCTGTGAATCGCCCCTGCTTCGACCCTCAAATGAGGGGGAGTTCCCAATCCCCCGGAGTTCTTAACCAAAACGTCGTTTACGAAGAGCTTGCCCCCCTCAGTGGTGATATTGTAGACATATCCCCGG
This sequence comes from Microcaldota archaeon, assembly GCA_041305385.1. GTDB lineage: Archaea > Micrarchaeota > Micrarchaeia > Burarchaeales > JAKAKT01 > JAKAKT01. Next base: position 2,044 of record JBFYLO010000046.1, read on the forward strand.
TATTCCTCGCTTTCGAGGCGGGTTACTCTAGTCGGCTTTATCCTTTTCTCCCCCATAAAGACGGATATTAGCTTATAAATTATTAAAGGCAAACGGTTAACACGGGGGGATTGGCGTGCGAAATTGGTTCATACTTGCAGTTGCCTTGGCGTTGCTATTTTCGGGTTGCACCGCCAAATCGAAGCTCGACCAGGCGCTTGACGAGTGCAGCAGCATCCAATACGAGACCTTCAAGGAAAGCTGCAGGGCTACAGTATTCCAGGAATCAGGGGAATTCGAGCGATGCAGCGAAACAGGATACAATAACCAGACGTGCCAATCATTCATAGCAGCCAAATCCGACGTTTTGCTCTGCGAGAAAGCGGACTGTCCCGATAAGTGCTATTTCGATGCCGCCAAGAAAGCAAACAATTTCTCAATATGCGGCAGGATTTCTGACCCTGGAGTCATGGACTATTGCTATGTCACCATGTTCACGGACACCATAACCACGGATACTTCCGGCATATGTGAAAAAATAAAGTCGGAGAGGGTTATCGAACTATCCGGGTGCTTCGGTTCCGGCACAGTCGGGGATTCTGCGTTGAACCATACTTTCAAGGAATACTGCATCGCCGAAACCAAAAGCAGCCCAGAGGAATGCGCGACATTAAGTGACGACCTGAGGGACTCGTGCCTACTCCAGCTCGCATTCAGAACTGGCGATTGCAATCTCATCAATTACACTTCAAACGACCTCGAGAACATCACGATTTCGCGTGCCTACTGCCGCATGTTCAAAGGCATCGCTAAAAACGACAGCCGTGAATGTGATTTCCTCCAAGAAGAGAATATGCAACTACTTGCCACCAATTGTTACCTGACGCTCGGGGTAGTAATGGGCGACGAGTCCCTTTGCGGAAAGATTGAGGAAGACTTTCTTACGACGGGCGCAAGAGACCTTTGCACGGCATCCTCCAGAGCAACAAGCGGGGGCCTCGAGTCTTGCAACTCTCTCCAAGATAAAGATACGATGCATCTTTGCAGGGCCTTTGCGATTATGGGTGTGGGCGGGGACTGGGTAAGGTAGATTAGATGTTCATAGGGGTAGTCGGCAAGCCCAATGCGGGAAAAAGCACGTTTTTCGCAGGCGCAACCCTAGTCGATGCCAAGATTGCTCCCTTCCCATTCACAACAATCGAGCCGAACCGCGGGAAAGCCTATGTCCGCGCTGAATGCCCATGCAAATCCCTCGGAACCGCCTGCAAGCCGAGGAACAGCCTCTGCGAGAATGGAACCCGCCTTCTCCCCATTGAGATGATGGATGTCGCAGGCCTGGTTCCTGATGCCCATGCAGGCCGAGGACTAGGTCTCAAATTCCTAGACGACCTTCGGGCAGCCGATGCGTTGATTCAGGTCGTTGATGCCTCTGGAAGAACTGACTTGGAGGGAAAGGATTGCGATGGCCGCGACCCTTCTGAAGAAGTCCGCTTCCTTTCCCGTGAGATAGAATACTGGATTGCCGACATCCTGAAGCGGAACATGAGCAAGATAAAAGGGCGTGGGATAGACGAGCTGCTCACCGCGCTCACAGGGCTCAAGGTCACACGGGCCCAGATAGAAGAGGTTTCGGTGAAGAAGGGGATTCCAGTGGAAGGAATAAACTGGAACGATGAGGAGATTCTCTCATTCGCAAAGGAGATTCGCGCCATTTCAAAGCCCATTGCAATTGCAGCGAATAAGGTTGATTCACCAAATGGAAGGAAAAATTTCGAGAAATTAAAGGCGGATTTCCCGAATCTGCTCGTGGTTCCAACGTGCGCCGAGGCAGAACTGGCCCTCAGGCGGGCAAATGAGAAAAAATTGGTGAAGTATATCCCCGGGAGCGCCGAGTTCGAGGTTTTGGGGGGCGAGCCGAAGCAGAGGGAAGCATTGGCTAAGATTCAAGACATCCTAAGAGCGAATAACGGGACAGGAGTCCAGCAGCTCATCGACCGCGTAGTTTTCGACCTCCTGAACCTAATTGTCGTTTACCCAGTAGAAGACGAGCACAAGTTCAGCGACCATTTCGGCAACGTCCTTCCAGATGGCTATCTGCTCAAGAAAGGGAGCAGCTGCCACGCCCTGGCTGAGAAAATCCACACTGACCTCGCCCAGAAATTCGTCTGCGGCATCGATGCCAGAAAGCACATGCGAGTTGGGAAGGAGCACGTTCTGCAAAATGGGGACGTGATTAAGATTGTGGCTGGACGGTAGAACTAGTTTATATTCGATTACCATGGAGTTGGCAGCGATGGAGTTCCACGAATATCTAACCTTTTCTAATTGGTGGGTCGGGGTTAGGTCAATGTTGTTGCTGTTACTCTTCACAATCCCAGCCATTATTATTGCAATAATCCCAATCCTCGGCTTGATTGCTCTGGTAGTTTGGATAGTAACCCTAATACCCTGGTCAATCGATATTACTAGGAAGGGGATACTCAAGTCCGGATTCGGAATCAACGAAATCTCGAATTATCTAAACGTAGCTAATTTCGTGATCGGTATTCAGGCAATCATCATGGGGTTTATCATAGCTGCCATCCCAATCTACACCATAGGATTAATTCCAGAAATAGGCCCGCTCCTGTCTTTTCTCGTTCAGATAACTTGGGGACTTATGACTAATCCATTAACCGTGGACATTGCGAGAGGAAATTTTGGGTCAACACCGCATAAAACCGAAATACAATAAATTCTACCAAGGTGCTACTTTCCCCACGATTCTGCCCTTGTCTTGATATTCATTCCCGTTCTGGTCTGCATAGTTTATCGTTATTTCCGAAGCGAATTTGTCCATGCTGTTCAGTGGAACTTTCGGGCCTGCGCATACAACTATAAACGTCTTACCTACCGGCACTCGTTCTGGCAAGTCAGATCTTATCTCACAGGAAGAGAATTCCGGAACGACTACATCATTTACTCGAATGTCAAATTTTTCAGTGTTTTCCATACCGACCAGAAGACTCGTCGTGGTAACGCTTGCACCACTGCAATAAAGTCGCGTGAAACCAGGGCATTCTTCAGGATGCCCAGACTGAAAATTAACCGGTATGGCCGAAGAGATTACTACGCCCAATAGGGACAAGGCTACCAGGAAAGAGACTACTGCGGCAACCGCCTTTTTCAAACCAAACCCATGAATCTCTCCAAGTGCAAGGGCTATCAAATAGACGTAATAGAGACCGAGCGCAATGAAGGCAACCTGCCCTAGTGAAAAGTACGAAAGACCCCAGCTAAGCAGATAAACAACTGAAAATACAAACAGATTAAGGGAAAAAAGACGAAAGTGCTCTGCGAACTGTCCTTTCCCCCCAAGCACCTTTGCAAATGCAAAACAACCAGAAGCCACCACAAGCGTCATCAAAGAATACACGACTAAAAACATAAACACAAAGAGGAAGACCATGACTAAGGGAATCCAGAATGAAGCAGTTCCTTTTGGTAAAAATTCCGGAAGGCCCGTGCCAACTACAAAAAACATCAATGCAACTAACACCAAGGAGCTAATGAGGCTCGATACCCCGATGCTCATGATTGCAGTCTCATATCCTGCCCGCTTCTTTTCTTCTCCGAAAGTTTCTCTAGGCGAAATGATTATTCCCTTCCAAACGGAGAGGATGTTAATGTTCACGCTTCCACCTCACTTCCTCCTTATCACTCTTGTCCTTCCCCTGTCAGCCTTCACTTCGGTCTCAATGAGCCCGAGCTTTTCGAGAGTTTCGAGATGATTCCTAATAGTCCTATCGGTGACTCCCTCGCCCTTAATCTTGTCATAAAGCTCCCCACTGGTTAGCGGACCAGCTTCGAGCATTTTCAATATCTTTTTCTCAACAGGCTCCAGATTCCCAAGTTTTTCGTGCTCGACCTTCTCCTGGCTCGCTTCTTTCACGTGCTCGACAGTCACTTTCTTCGCCCCCCTCCTGTCCGCGAGCTTTCCCGCTTTCCAGAGTGTCGCAATGGCAACTCTCGCATCCCCGCCCCTCTTCGCTCCAATCCCAGCGCACAGGGGAATCACTTCCTCTTCGAGAACTCCCTTCCCGAAGGCTGATTTCACCCTCTCATTCAGTATGTCTTTTAGCTGCTGCGGTGAATATGGCTTGAAATAAATGCGGTGCTGTGAGAGCGAGCTGATGATTCTGGAGTCAAGTTTTGCCAGGAACTCTTCGTGATTGGTTATCCCAACAACTCCAATTGGAACTCCGAACACCTCGCTCCCCCTAGCCAGGTCATAGAGAATCGACTCCTCACCGTACTGGCTTGCAATCAGCCTGTCCACCTCATCGAGCACAAGAACCGGAATTCTTTTCTCCTTAGTTAAGAACTCGGCAATCCTCTCGGAAACCTCATCAGTGGCGACCCCCCTTCTCGGAACGATTTCCCCGAGCGCAGTCGCAAGCTTGTTCAGAATCGCGTGCCTAGTTGACAACTCCCAGCAATTAATGTAGATGGGCAGAGCCCTTTTCGAATATTCTGACAGCTGCTTGAGCACATGCTTCGCGCAGGAGGTCTTCCCAGTCCCAGGCTGGCCGACCAGAACAATGTTTTCAGGCTTTCCGCCCTTTGTAGCCGACCTGAGGGTGAATGCCATCTCCTTGATTTCGGAGTCCCTGTGCGGGAGAACCGCCGGTAGATATTCCGGCATCAGGACCCGCTCGTCCCTGAAAACGCTTCCCTCGGCATCGAGCGAGCCGAAAATGTTCGCCATGAAAAGATATTCCCCAAACTAATTTTTAATCTTACTCGTGGCTCGCCGCAGCCCTGTAAGCCACCATGAGCATGGCGAGGAAAACGAGCAGCGTGCTTATGAAAAAGGCAGCAATCCGGTTCGACCAGATGTCGATTCCCGGGAGTGGCTTGTAATGGAGCGTCAGGAGCAGGAGCGCCGTGGCCCAGTACATGGGCCTAAATGCCTTCATCCCTTCGCTCACATAGCTGGTGAGCCTGAAGCCCCTCACTTTCGATTCCATTGCCACCATTGCGATTGCAAAAAGCGAGAGCAGTATCACCGAAGGGAGTTCATTCTTGTTCGGAAGGATGGCAATCACCGCTGCCAACACAAGGACGTCGATAATCAGGTCGGCGCCCGAGGACTCCTCGTAGGGCATAGTTATGCCTTGTTAACTCGGTTATTTATAGTTGTCCTTTCGAGTATACTCTCGTGAGACTTATCGCAGACCTCCACCTCCATTCCAAGTATTCCAGGGCCACGAGCCCGGACATGGACGTATCGGGAATCGCGAAGTGGGCGAAGACAAAGGGCATAGGCTTAGTGGGAACCGGGGATTTTACCCACCCCCAATACCTCTCGGAACTCAAGCAGAACCTCAAGCCATTGGGAAACGGCCTTTTCGAATTCGATGGCGTCAAATTCATCCTCTCCTCCGAAGTCAGCAACATCTTCCAGCAGAATGGGCTCAAGAAAACGCATCACGTAATACTCGCCCCGGGGTTTGAGGAAGTCGAGCAGCTTAACGATAAACTGGCGAAATGGGGGAATTTGGAGGCAGACGGGAGGCCGACTTTCGGGAGCAGAAGTGCGAGCGAGCTCGTGGAGTTGGTAATGGAAACCTCCAGGGACTTCTTCATCATTCCCGCCCATGTCTGGACCCCCTGGTTCTCAATTTTTGGGGCAAACTCGGGCTTCGATTCAGTCAAGGAGTGCTATGGGGACATGGAGAAGCACATTCACTCATTGGAGACAGGGCTCTCGAGCAACCCTGAAATGAACTGGCGCCTCTCCTCGCTTGACAAGTATTCCTTGGTGAGCAACAGCGACGCCCATTCCCCGTCTAAACTCGGCCGGGAGGCAAACGTTTTCGAGCTCGAGGAGGCAAGCTACAAGGAACTCACCGAAGCCCTCAAAACAAAAGACAAATCCAAGTTCATCCTCACCTACGAATTCTACCCAGAAGAGGGAAAGTATCACTTCGATGGCCATAGAGGCTGCTCAATCAGATTATCGCCCGAGGAAAGCAAAAAACACAACAACATCTGCCCTGTTTGCAGGAGAGAGCTGACAATCGGAGTCCTGCACCGAGTTGAGGAGTTGGCGGACCGGGAGCCAGGCTTCATTCCAAAGGACTCGGTTCCTTTCGAGAGCCTGGTCCCATTGGAGGAGATACTGAGCGAAGCAATAGGCAAAGGCAGGGGAACTAAATTGGTCGATCAGGAATACTGGAAATTAATCAAAAAATTTGGGAATGAGCTTGAAGTTTTGCACGCAGATGAAAAGGAAATCGAAACCATTTCAGGGGAAAGAATTGCTCATGGAATCGCTAATGTTAGGGCCGGAAAAGTGCGGGTCCTCCCGGGCTATGATGGGGTTTACGGAACAGTGAGCGTTTTCGGGAACGAGAAAAAAGACGAAAAAGCACCAGATTCAAGCTCAAAACAAAGTTCACTCGGGGACTTCGGCTGAGCCAAACCAAAGGCTTTTAAACAAAAAGTGGTAAAAGTGTAATTGGTGGTAAAAGTGGAAGAGTACATAACGAAGAAACTTCCCAGAAGGATAAACGGGCGGCTCAGGCTACTGCAGGCGAGGTACCAGATTAAGCAGAAAAAGAGAATCTCCGAGGGCAGGCTTGTCGAGATGCTAGTGGACTATGCCCTGAGAAACGAGAAGAAAGTCCTAGGCGGAAAAAAGGGAAACATCTCATCCATTTTCGGCCTTTATACAACCAGGGAAAAAGTCAATTCAGTGAGGGAAATCGATTCGGTAGTTTATGGTGTCTGAATGATAATTGACAGCTCGGTTTTCATCGCTGCCGCAAACAAGAACGACGAGAACTTCAAACGCGCCAATGAACTTCTGGTTATGGCGGAGCGGGCGGGCGCGAAGACCACGGATCACGTTCTCGAAGAAGTTGTTACTTACTTATGCAAGAAAGCAGGCAGCGATATCGCCTACAAGACCGGGAGTGGGATGCTGAACTCGTTCGAGTTAGTTTTCTTCTCTGAGGAAAATCTCCGTGAGGCTCTCGAACTGGTGAAGAAGTACAAGCGGCTCAGCCTCTGCGATGCCCTGAGCGTGGTCGCAGCCAGCGAGATGAGGGATAAGTCAATATGCTCTTTTGATTCCGACTTTGATGTTGTTAAGGGGATAAAGAGAATATTCTAGGGGACTTCGGCTGATTTTCGCTTGTTCTCCATCATTCTTTCGTAAATTTCCCCGACCCTTTTCTCATTAATTTTCTGCCCGAAGCACGTGTGCGGGACCAGGGCCCCGCTGAACGTCTTGGGGATGTGGAGCAGCTCGTGGATTAGGATTTTTTGCTTCTTTTCATCGTCCAATTTGTCGAAATACTCCGCCAGAACCTCAATCACGTAATAAGCCTTAATCTCGAGCGCCACCTGCCAGATTCTCGGCATGCTCCAAATGCGGGCATACGCCCTCGCTTTAGAACCTCTGCTCCTCATGTAGATTAAGCGATATGAGTTTATGTGCGGGAGCTCTAGGAACGGGAGGATTTCCTCGGCCATCGCCTTTACATCGGGGGCAAGCTCAAAGTCCATGAAAAGATAGTGCCAATCAGTTTTATTTTGCTGTCTATCCCGGTTATTTTCCCCTATGCCCTGACCCAATACCGGTTACACGATGAGTGGCAGTTATCTGTTCCGCAGTGGCAGTTCCAATAGTGCCATTGCGCCGAAGTGATTTAAGATTCCTCTCAGTGTTGGCAGGTCCTTTGTGCGTGCTCAGTACTCCCGCCCATACGTTCTCTGGAACGCCGTACTGTTTGAGCATCTCAATTATTTTCTCTTGGTTGTTGGCCCTCGTGGTTTCTCTCGCATATGGCGACCACGTCCCGCGAATTTCTCCAGGCCTAACTCCAAAATCCTGTGCAAGTTCACGAATTTCCGGGTCCTTAAACAGGCCTGCCATAATCTGGTCATGCGTTAGCTTCGCAAGGTATCTGCCCGTTCCGACTTCTTGGGCAATGACTGCCAATGGTCGCATCTCAGAGTCAGCTAGGTACTCCTCCCAAATTGCTAAACCTATTTCGACTCTACTCATTACCAATCCAGCTATCTGCTCTTCCAGTTTCCGTTCAAGTATCCCCCTGGCTTCTGGCAAAGTAAGCGTTTTGAACACTCCATCGGTATCAGTTATCGAAATCATTTCCTGAGGAGGGCGCTCGCCGTCTTTTACATGGTCTAAAAATACACTTTCACCGTTTGCCTCCAACAGTATGTGATTAAGCCTCTCTAACTGCCTTTGTTTTCTTTCCAGGGTAGGTTTTCCTTTTCCTGTAAGTTGCCCCATCAAAACGTTCTCGCTAATCCTGAATCGCTTAGCGGTTTCCTTTACTTTCTGCCCATCAACCTCGCACCCCTGCTCCAGATAGTAAACGGCAGCCTTTACGGTTCGGATATGGTACAGCGTTCCCACGGTTATTGCTATTCTCTGGTTGGATTCTCTTGTATCGAAGATGCACGATTCGACACAGCGATACAATATGCAATTGAATTCATCATGGAAAAGGGGCTTTTCATTCAAAGTGCGCCCGATTCCCTCTCCAACGGCCGTCTGGTAATATTCTACCAGCGAGCCGTTCTCAGCAAGAACAGACTGAGCCATGTTGCGCCTGCCCAGTATGCGATTCGTATATCCCACTGCCAGTTTCCAGTGGGTGGCAACGAGCTGCTCCATTCCCCTCTTTGCCTCAAGCCTCATGCGTTCGAAAGTCGGGCCCGGCCTATTCCCGTTGAGTTTCTCTTTCGCCTCTGTAAAGTCAAAAACAGCTTTGCTTGCCCGAGCGTACTCCCCTTCACTCATCACCAGCCCATTTCCATTCCTAACGCTATGTTGGAAGTTCATCATGCTCTGGAACCATGCCTGAACTGAAAGGGGAGGGTGTCCATCCTCCCGCTGGCGCTGCTTCGCGCTAGTGTGCATAGTTGCATTATTATCGCTTTTAAGGTATATAAACGCAGCCGGTCAGGCAGATTCTCCTTCGTAAACCCCGCCGGCATAAGCTATTTATAACTTTAAAACCACATATTTCTCGGTGATGCTAATGCCGGATGACGAGACTGCCGAAGCTGTTGCAGATGACACTCACACAGACGAACTTGCTGCTGCTGGAGAGGAGGAAGTGGATGCGGCCCTCGACGAGAAATTGCCGTTCCCGACTGCCCGGGTTGTGCGGATAATCAAGGAGAACATGAAGAAGGAGCATCAGATCCGAAGCGAGGTCAAGATTGCGGCGAACATCCTTGCGGGCGAGATGCTCAAGGACATCGCGAGGCAGATGGACGAGGAGGAGTACTTCACGCTCTCCATTGAGCACTTCAACAAGGCGGCCAAGAAATACAGGGAGGTTGACCTCCAGCTCAAGCGCCTCGAGAACATAAAAAAGATGCTGGAGAAGCAAAGGGCCGACCTTGAAGAGAAGATAATGCAGATAGAGAAAGCGGAAGAGTGGAAGTAAACTATTCGGGGGTGAGGAACCTCCAGGTCCCTCAGCTAGACGTGGTCAAACTTGTTCTGTTCCTTCTGGTGATTCTTCCCTCTGCATCGGCGATTCCAGAACCGAAGCTTTCTTATTCGGAAACATATCCCGAGGCCAGGCCCTGGCCGGGCTGTTGGCCCGAAGAAGGAACCTCGATGCCCTGCTTCTACAGCCACAACAGCGTTTCACTCAGCAGCAGATACGATTGCGGGTTCGATTCCGGGATAAACGCATACTTCGCGAGGAACGCGAGCTTCTCGTTCAGCATTCCGAGAACCGGGAATGCCACCCTCGCTTTCAGGATGTATGAATGCACCTACAACCCGCGCTGGATTACGGTGCTAGTAAACGGGATTTGCAGCATACAAGTCGAAAACAGGGCTTCCGGAGGCACGAACAGGGGCCCAACAACAAAAACAATCAACATAGCCGAAGATTGCCTGGTGGAAGGAGAAAACAGAATGGAGATAATCGGAGACGTTGAACTAGGCCTTGGAAAAATGGGGTGTCCGCAGCTTACCTGTCGAAAAGCCCCGCTTTACGCCGACTTTCGAATCCCGGAGCAAGTGAGAAGCTCGGAAGTTTACGGAAGCGTTTTTCTTGCGGAGAGTTTCTCCAGTTACCTTTTCAAGCCATTAATAGGTGAGGGAGCCAACGGAAGGCTCACTCTCCTGCCTGGTGCAGTTATTAATGAATGCACGGGTTGCGAGCTGTCTGGCTCAGAGATAAATCTCGGGCCAGGGACCCACAGGATAAACTATTCACTTGAAAACCTCCAGGTTCACCTCGCTTTCCCAAATTCCCACAACGCATTCCTCGCAAACGAAAGCCGAAAAATCAACGTCACGGTTTCCTACTTGGGAACCCCGACTTCGGCAGGCGTCTATTTCCCAGAAGGCACCCTTGCCTGCAATGCGGTTGGAGGTTCTTGTGGTCTCTTGCTTCCAGAGGCGGCAGTCGGCACCCATTCCATCGAGGTCCAGGCAATCGAGAGCCCCATTGGGAGAAGAGGAAAGGCCTCAGCTGGATATAAAATCGACCCGGACCCGGAAGTCAACGTTTCCGAGACTTCGGGTAGCTCGCTCCTAGTCACGTTCGAAATAATAAACCCAACTCACGAGAATTTCGTCCGCCTTCTCGCCTACTCCCTCCCAGAGGACTTCGAGGGCAATTTCAGCATAACGCCGCACCCAGAGAGCCTCTCCACATCGAATAGTTCCATCTCTTTCTCCGCCACCTGCCCGGCCTATTCAAACTGCACCTACAATGCGGTTTTCCCAATAAAAGGAGTTTTAGTCTCAGTTTCGCCAACTTCATTCCCGAAAATCTCCAGAGTCAGTGAGAGCATACTCTCTAAGGGCACGATTCTCCTTACCAACACCAACCCAAAAAAGCCAATGCATTCAACCGGCAGAATTTGGAACTGCACCGAAGGGTGCGCGTGGGACTTAGAGCTCGCCCCGCTCGAGAGCAGGAGCCTCGAATACTCACTCGAACAAGCAGGAGCATCACCATGTGGTTCAAGAAAGACCGCGAGCGCAGGGGCGAGGGAAGAGCTGGAACTCTGTATCCGAGTGCCGGCCGGCTTTCCTGCGGCCACTAGTATCGAGTATTCGGTTCCGTTCGTTTCAATGCAAGGCTATTCCGGGAGTCCTGAAGCCAGAGTTAAAGGAGTTTCTGTTCCAATCACCGTCGGTTCGTCCGGACTTCTTATCTCCCTAGGGCTCCTTGCCCCCGGGGAGCACCAGGCAACCATCTCATACCTAAAAACAGCAGACCAAGCGCCAACCCAGAAAAACGATGCGCCGGAAACCAAAAAGCAAGAGGCGAAACAAGAGGAGTCACCCCCACCAGCCCCTCTCCCAGACAAGCCAGAAGTTTCAAAGCAGCCAGAACTCCTAATCACCGCTCCAGATGCATCGATGCTCTCCGAAATCGTCCAGGTGGTCGCCATATCCGGCGACTCGCCTGCTGAAGGCGAGATGTCATTCGTCTCACCGAGCGGAAGGGAGTTTTTGCTAAGACTCGATAATGGCCGGGCAGCCCTCAGGCTCGACGAGGTTGGAATTTGGAAAGTCAGCTATCAGGGACAGGAGCGTTCGATTCTGGTGGGGAGAACCATAACCGAAATCCCCAAGGAAACAGCAGGCCAACCAACACAGCACGAACTTTCCGATTTCTCCGTAGCTAGCAAAAGCTCCCCATCATCTGGTTTGGAATTGGGCTCGTGGGTTCTCCTCCTGCTGTTCATTCCGTTCCTTGCCATGCCCGCCCTTGGCTATCTCCTCATGGTGAGCTCTCGCGGGCCCCAGGTGCTTGTTTCGAAAAGATACGACGGAAAAAAAATCTATCTCGAAGTTGAGAACAGCGGAGGCGCCCTTACTGACATCTGGATTTCCGATTCCCTCCCAGATGATGCAGTCCTAGGGACTACCGGGGAAGGGAGCTTCAAGAAAACCATTTTTGGGAACGTGCTTAAGTGGAGGCTTCCTTCTCTCGATGGTGGTGCGAAGTGGAGTGCGAGCTATGAGATGAGGACAGTTTCCGAGAACATTGGAGGCGCGCGCCTCCAGGCGATAGACCTAAAGGGAAACCAGCTCAAGGCCGCGAGCGGGGAAACCGAGAAGTCAACAAGCAACAATTTAAATGGGGCCAGCTAACTTTCAACCATGCGGGCATTGGGCATCGCGGCGTTGTTTCTTCTCCTAGCACAGGCAATGGCAAAGGACTGCTCGGAACTCGGGACCAACGGCACAATCTATTCAACCACGATCCTTTCAGAAGACTACTCTTCCCAAGGGGATTGCATCACCATCGGCTCCGACAACGTTACCCTAGACTGCGCCGGTCATTCCCTGACGGGCCGCGGGGGAGGGACGGGCATCTATGCCTTCGGCAGAAGAGGAGTCGAGATTAGGAACTGCCACGTCTCCAAATTCAACTATGGGGCACACTTCTCCTATGCAGACTCCTCCTTTCTAGAGGACAGCGCCTTTTCAGAATCTTATATCGGCATATACATTTCGTCTTCATCGAGCATAATTCTGCAAAAGAACTCCGCAGACAGGAACGGCCAGGGAATCTATGCCTACGACTTGCGCGATGGCATGATAGCAGCCGGAAGCGCAAAGAACAACAAGGGCCACGGACTAGAAATGAGGTCCTCCATCTCCAACAAAATACGGGGCAACGACTTTTCCTCCAATCAAATAGGAATCGGGATATACTCCTCGTCAGACGTAGAGATAACTGGCAACGACCTGCGGGCCTGCTATGAGGGAATCAAGCAAACCACAGCAAGGTCCATCAGCCAGTCCGGCAATGCCCAGGACATAATCTCAGGAAGCGGCTGGGACTCCCTGAGCGAAAACACCAGGACGATTGTCGCCATTGCGCTCGTCATCATGCTACTGGCGGCGCTCACGTTCATCATCGGAATTACCAAGCCGAAAAAGCCGGAGGACAAGCTCCCGTCAAGGGATGCTTGGGAGCACTAGCAGGCGCTTGTATTCCTCAAAGGAAGACAGGACCTCCTCTTTCGATAGGGTTATCACGCGCCGCTCCCCGAGGCCCACGCCGCCCGCCACTCTTTTTGCCGTCATGTTCTCAAGCCCAAGCAGTTCCCTCGAGTCATTGATTGCATTCCTGAGTTTTTTATTCCGGTGCTGGAACACAGCGTTTATGAACAAGGAGAGCGGCCCCGGCACAGTGCCCCGCTTCCTCAGCCTCACCAGTGCCGAATCCACTTTCGGCTTCGGGCAGAATGCCCCCGCAGGGACAGAGCAAAGGCTTTCGACCTCAAAAAGAAGCTGGCACATCACCGAGAAGCGCGAGTAGTCCCTGGAACCAGGGGATGCGTCCATCCTCCCAGCAAGCTCTTTCTGAATGCAGATTACCGCTTCCTTGAAATCGAACGCAGGGAACTTCAGAATCAGTTTTGAGGCGATGCAATAGGGAAGATTTGAGACTATCAGGTCGAATTTCCCGCCCTCCAGAGCAAGGGCATCCCCGCAGATTATTTCAATATTCTTGAACTCCCGGAGCCTTTCCTTCAGGATGGGGACAAATCGCTCGTCAATCTCCACAACCGTCAGATGTTTCGCCTCTTTCGCCAGCCCAATTGACAATGCCCCGAGCCCAGGGCCTATCTCGAGAACCGTTTTCCCGCTCGGGCTGCAGAAGGAGAGCTCGCGCTCAATGTAATTGTTGTCGATGAGGAAGTTCTGCCCCAATCTCCTGTCAGCACCCAGTCCGCGTATGAGGCCTGCGTCGCTCATCAGCTCCCCATCACATCAACACGAGTATACTCGCATTCGAATCGCCCGAGTTCATTCGCGTTCGCTTTAATACATCGGCTCCCGGTGCGGGGGCCTCGTGAGAACATAGTATTTTGAATCTCCCTTAAGTTCCTCTTCTATCCTGTCAACCAGTATGTGAACTGGGTTCGGGAGCAGCGGCACCCTCTTGCTGATGTCTGCGAAACTCTCGAAGGGCTTCTTTTCCCTCTCGGCGATTAGGTTGTGCATGTGCTTCTTTCCAACCCCTGGCAGGAGCTCGAGCTGGTGGAGCCTTATGGTTATCGGACCGCACTTGTTTAGGAAATTGACATACTCCGGCTCGCGGGTCTTCAGTATCTGTTCGATGACTGACTTGAGGCTGCTGCGAGCCGAAGAAGTGAGGTCCATGAAGTTGATTCTGCCCTTTATGTGGTCTATCCTGTCCCTGTCTCCCTTCCCAATGTAAATTCTTTCTCCGACTTTCATTTGGGCTTCAGGCTTCGGGGTTACCTCGAGAATGGTAAAGTACGTTTCGCCTATCACCTGGGCCAGGGACTCCTTCTTAGTATCCGTGCTCTTGCCGTACGGCAGGAAGTCCAATACGACCGCGTACTCTTCCATCGTAGCCATTGACCATCGCCCTATGCAGGTGAATACTTCTCAACAATCTTGAGCATCTCCGCCATTTCAGCCTTGCTGAACGCGTGCCTCTCCTTCGCAACTATGACGCTCAGCTGCGCCTCGCTCTTAGGGAGTAGGTCCACCATCTTTATCACTATCTCTGGAGTGACCTTGTCGAGCTTTGTAAGCTCCTCGACCATCTCGTCAGCCTTCTTCCTGTCAAGAATCGTGCGCGCTTTCAGGTAATCATAGGTTGCCTGCTGCTCGAAGCCGAGCTCGCCTTCTGCCTTTCTGGCTTCCATTACCTTTTGGACTTCGGCCAGAGTCACCGGCTTCTGCGAGCTTATTCCCTTTCCAATCATTGAATTCACCTTAAATGAACCGGGGGTATTGTCAGCTCCTTCTCGCTGTCACCAACCCCGACTTTTACAACGCAAGCGTTTCCCCTCTTGCCAACGACTATCCCGGTCAGGCCCCTGTACCGTGGGTGGGGCATCCCGGAGTGGCCGGATTTCGGGTCGATTGAGACCCTCGCCCCATTCTTGAATTCACGGATGATTGCGCCTATGGTTACTCCGACCCTGTTCTTCTTGCGCAGAAGCCTGCTTCTCTTCGATAGCTTTCCTCGCGATCTCTTTGCCATGCTACCCCCTCTTCGTCGAGTATGTCTCCTACCCTTTATATACATATTTAAATCATTAGGTTTATAAATAGTTCCAGAGTCTCTTTCGGGTGGTTCTCATGGTTAAGAAGAAAGGGGTAAGCCCATCGAAAATCGATACGCGTTTTAAGATTGAAAACATTGTCGCTTCCGCGAACCTTGGCATAGAGCTCGACCTCTATTCCATAGCGCAGAAGGTCAAGGACGTCGAGTACGAGCCAGAGCAGTTCCCGGGCGCTATCCTTAAACTTAAGGACCCGAGGGCTTCGCTCCTGCTTTTCAAGAACGGAAAGATAATCTGCACGGGCTCGAAGAGCGAGAAGGAAGTGAAATTCGCCCTTGAGAGGGCAGTGAAGCTCCTGGCAGCTCACGCGAGGGCGAAGCCTGCATAGTTTTATAAACCCTGTCGGGCAGAATATCCCCTGGTCAGCGACCACAGGAGAGGGGAAACACCCGAACCCATTCCGAACTCGGAAGTTAAGCTCTCTCACGATGTTGCTTGTACTGCCCTTGCGGGCGGGAACGCGCATTGTTGCTGACCATTTTACAACCCTTAGCGTAGGCCTTAGAGGAACCGAGTTTCATTAACACCGGCAACTATAACCTTTTTATTCGCCTTTTGTCATAATATCGGCATGCTTAGAGAGAAACAGACTTCTAATCAGGGTGTTCCCCATGTGAATACCTACGATTTGATTAGAAACAGCCCCTTCCTCAGGGAACATGGAGCTAAGGCAGTTGACCGTTTTATGAAAGCCTTGGACCGAGGAGATGCAGTGCAGATAGAAAAGGAATCTAACCTGCTCCAAAGAGTGCACTCCCTCTCCGAGAAAAGCAAAAGTCTATTCTTTTCCGAAGAACGCCAGGCGAACCTGGAGTGGATACTGGCCAGAAGCCTGGACTCCGGAAGGCTTCCGTTAGTCTCTTACGAAAGGACCAACACGTTTACTCCCATCGGGCATAAACCTCCGACCATTGAAGAGCAGGTGAGAACTCTGGGATATGATTTGAGCCCAACGGCACCTGGAGGAAAAGCAAACATTCCTGGTCCAGTAGCCAACGGTCCTTTAGATAAAGAAATCCGAAAACAGATAGCAAACGAGGAGAGCGATAATGCGATTGCATATAAGAAGACCCTGGACGAAATACGAGAAGCAAACAAACATTCTGACAAAACTGGAATTGAAAAAACAATGTTCGAGAAAATGCTCGCCGGCGAACTGCCCCCCGCCCAGATGAATGTTTTCAAATATACGGACCCAGCCGGGGAAACGAAGAGCATAGCAATTGTCTACTATATCAACGAAGAAGGCGCATTCGTGCCCCTCGGGGAACTCAAGAAAGAATTCGTCTCAGATTCAATGCGAATAGACCGGGAGACCGCAGACCGAGCCAGCGCCTTCTATAATGACGACAAGGCCGGGAACTTCGGGAGTTATTCCCCGGCTGTCGAGGATGACCCGATTGCAGCAGTCAACAAAACAGTTGGCAAGCAGTCAGCCAAGGCAATTGTTTTCTACGAAGCGGGGATGGGAGCGATGGAGCGCATTGCCTCCATAACAGATGAAGAGATAAAAAGAGTCATTTCAGGAAAAGCCTAATTCCAGCTACCCCCCGCCACTAACTGTAAGGGCCGTCCCAACTCCAGCAAGAGTGGCCCCTGCTCCGACTAACCCCCCATCGCTTAAACCTAGGGGCGGGTTCATCCCGAAGATTATGCTCATTCCCCCAGCAACGCCTGCGGCCATCATGGTCCAGCCAGTAGCCACCATGAAGAACCCTCGCCATCCTCCTCCCCCTGCAGCCATGGTACCCCTTTTTGGTGAATCCAGTATAAAATACTAACCTACTGCCATCTCCCGAGCTTCAGTGAGAATATCCTCGGCGGGCTTCGCTTGTGCGATGATGAGGTCACCAGTTTGTAGAGCTTTCTTACTTTCTTCTCCTTTCCCACTTCTTTTATGATGTCTCCCCCATCCATCCCGAGCTCAACGAACATCCCGAGCACCTGGTCCGCGAAACCGTAGGAGAATCCTAGCTCGCCTTCGTCAGTCTGGTTTTTCCAGAGCCCGGCAGTCGGAGTCTTTTTTATTATCCTCTCCGGAACCCCGAGCCAGCGGGCAAGCTCCGCCACCTGCCACTTGTAAAGGTCGCCGATGGGGAGCAGGTCCGCCCCCCCATCCCCGTATTTCGTGAAATACCCGAGCAGGAGCTCGCTCTTGTTCCCAGTCCCGAGCACAAGGTAATCTTTACAGGACGCAGTCCCGTAGAGGAGTATCATTCTGGTCCTCGCAGCAATATTCCCAGAATCAACTTTCGAGCATCTCTTTCCCCTAGTTTTCTCAAGAAGCTCCTCGAGAGCCTCGGTTCCCGATTTTATGTCGATTGTTTTGTATTCGATTCCAACCCTCTTGGCAACCTCAACAGCATCCATTGTCTCCTCTGGAAAGACATCCCCATTTGGCATAACCAGCCCTAGGACGTTCTTTTTTCCCAGGGCCCTGGCTGCAAGCATCGCGCAGACAGCGGAATCGATTCCTCCGCTCACTCCCAACACAACTCCTTTTCTCCCGGAATTTCGGACATAGTCCCTAATCCCACTGAGTATAAGTTTCCCAGCGCGTTCAGGGCCGAAGCCGGTTTTCAAGCAACCGCCCCCCCGCCCGCGCGCTTCTCATCGATTCTCCTAAGGAAAAACTTTCTCGCCTCCTCTGCCAAAATCACTGTGCTCGCAACCCCGACTATGAGAATCCAGTCTTCGAATTCCAGTGGAGCGGTTTTGAAAACCTCTTGCAGGGCGGGCGTGTAGATGATGAGCAGCTGAAGCACAGCCGAGGCAGCGAGCGCGAGCATCAGGTACTTGTTGCGCCAGAACTCCTTTATGAACGAATCCCGGTTGGACCTGCAGTTGAGCGCGTTGAAGAGCTGGAATACGACGAATCCGGTGAATGCGATTGTTCCGGTTTCAGCAGGGTCCCTTTTTTCTGCGAGCAGGAGAAGAAAGATGGTGCCAGCGCACATCATCACCCCGGTTGTCAAAACACCTACGGACAGGCCTGAAATGATGCTGTCTTTCGGGTTGCGGGGCTTTCTCTTCATTATCTCTCCCCTCGTAGGCTCGAGCCCAAGCGCGAGCGCGGGCGGGCCGTCCATTATTATGTTTATCCAGAGCAGCTGGAGCGGAGTAAACGGCATCGGAAGGCGAGTAAACGTCACTATGAACATCGTTGCGACTGCTGCAACATTAGTCGAGAACTGGAAGCGCACGAAGTTCCTGATGTTGTCATAGATATTCCGGCCATACTTCACGGCGCGGACTATTGTCGCGAAATTATCATCTGCAAGAACGACATCCGAAGATTCCTTGGCAACATCGGTCCCGGAGCCCATCGCCACCCCAACATCCGCCTTCTTGATTCCAGGGACATCATTCACTCCGTCTCCAGTCATTGCTACGATGTTGCCGCTCAACTGAAGCGCATTGACGATGCGGAGCTTCTGTTCAGGCAGGACTCGGGCGTAGATGCTCACCGACTCGGATATGGCATGCAGCTCCCTGTCGCTTATCGAGTTCATCTCAGCCCCGGTGACAACCCTGTCGCCCTTCTTGAATATTCCAACTTCCCCGGCAATCGCCATCGCAGTCACCGGATTGTCCCCAGTTATCATAACGACCCTGATTCCAGCCTCCTTGCAATGGCGGACAGACTCGTAAACATCCTCTCTCGGAGGGTCAATCATGCCCACGAGCCCGAGAAAAACAAGGTCCTCATCAGTCGCCTTTCCCCTCTTGTCGAGCTTTCTATATGCAAAGGCGAGGACCCTGAGTCCCTGCTTCGCAAGCTCCTCATTCTCAGCAGCGAGCCGTTGGGCATCCGCCTTTCTCATCGCCCCTTCCCCGTCCTCAGTCATGAGGCGCGTTGACCTCTCGACGATGGATTCAAAGGCGCCCTTCACGAAGACAAACTTGCCGGACCTCTTACTATTCACAGAGACCATGAGCTTCTTCTTCGAGTCGAACAGGGGCTCGTTCTCCCCGGGCGTCGCCTTCCTGATTCCCACGTACTCAAGCCCAGCTTTCTCTGCAAGAACGAGCAGTGCGACTTCAGTTGGGTCTCCGACAACCTCCGCCCTGCCCCCCTTTCTTGATATCGAAGAGGCGTTGCAAAGGACCGCAGCCTCGAGCAAGAGCGCGAGGGTCCCAACAGGCTTTCCCATGGGCTCCCCGTCCATGATGAGCCTTCCTGGTCCGTCATACCCCTCCCCAGTAACCTCTACTTCCTTCATGTCTACAAACACTTTTCGGACAGTCATCTTGTTCTGCGTTATCGTTCCGGTCTTGTCCGTGCAAATGACTGTCACGCTCCCCAACGATTCGACTGCCAGGAGCTTCCTCACGATCGCATTTCTGGCAGCCATCTTTTTCATCCCGATTGCAAGCGTTATGGTGACAGTCGTCGCTAGTCCCTCTGGGACGGATGCAACTGCAAGCGTGACTGCAATCAGGAACATCTCACCCCAGGGCTTCGGATAAAGCAGCGTGCCGACAATGAAAACTACGAAGCAGGAGACGATGCCCGCGAATCCCACCCGGCTTGCAAGCCAATCGAGCTTCCTCTGGAGCGGGGTTTTGTCCTCCCTCACCATTATCGTCTTGACTATCCTTCCCATCTCCGTGCCCATGCCGGTCTCCTTTACGAGGCACGTTCCCTTGCCACGGGCAATCACCGTTCCCATGTAAAGGCGCCTCCCTTCACCCTCCACGCCAGCGTCCTTCTCTACAGTGGTGGACTCGCCGGTCAGCATCGACTCATCCACAAGGAGCCCAGTTGATTTCAATATCTCCAGGTCAGCAGGCACCTTGTCCCCTTCGCAAACAATCACGAGGTCCCCGGGAACAATCTCCCTGGTGTCAATTATCCGCTCCTCTCCATCCCTAACCACCCGCGCCTTGAGTGCAGTCATCTTGATGAGGCTCTCCATCGCCTGCTCTCCCCTGTACTCCTGCATGACGCTCAGGCAGACGGAGAGCATGGCAGCTATGAATATGGCGATTGCCTCGAGCTGGTCTCCGATGTAGAGGGAAATGGCTGCCGCCGCCAAAAGAAGCATTATGATGAAGTTGTTGAACTGGTCGAGAAACAGCCCGAGAAGTGTGACCTTGCCCTTCCGCTCCAGCTCGTTCGGCCCGAATTTCGCAAGCCTCTCCGCAGCTTCAACGCTTGAAAGCCCTAGGTTTTCCAAATTCACACCGCCTAAACATAGTCGCTTATCTTAGTCTGCCCCCCAGACTGCCCTTTCTCCGCTTGCGCTTTTAATTCTTTTTCCTTTCTTTTGGGCCCGGTCCCACTACCCCTCCTTTCTCCTTCAGCCACTTCATCCCGTTTTATCCTGTCTATCGCCCCCATCATCTTCTTCTCCTTTCTTCTTGAAACCCAATAATACGCCTCATCCCTCGTTCCCCGTGTTACGAGCACCAACACCTCCCCGGCCCTCGTCCTCGCGGTCCTTCCCCTTCTCTGGATGCTCCTTATCTCGCTCGCCACAGGCTCGTAGAATATCACGCAGTCAACTGAAGGGATGTCAAGGCCCTCTTCCCCGATTTGGGTCGCGACAAGGACGTTGTATTCGCCCGCCCTGAATCTTTCAATGGTCTCCTTCTGCTCCTTCTGCGAGACTCCGTCCTTCTTCCCGACAAACCGGACAGGCTTCACGCCAGGAATTTTTCCAAGGTCCTCCACAACTCTCCGTATCTGGTCCCGGTATTGCACAAACACGATGAACGTCTTGCTCTCCCTCTCGATGATAAGCTCCCGCAGCCTCTCCATCTTCGGGTGCTCGATGTCGGAATTCCGCGCAATTTCGAGAATCCCGTTCAGCTCCTCATCTGCCAGAAGCCTCTGGACGGCCTTGCTCTTCTCCTCCCGCCCCCCCATTCTCTCGAAGAAGTCAAGGAAGGTTCCGACTCCCTGCGTCTCGAGGAGCTCGTGCGCATGAAGGAGATTGAAGAGCTCCGCATACCTTGAGAGCGCAGAGTACCTCCACCCTCCCCCGGAACGCTCGATTTTCCCCCTCAGCTCAATCAGCTTCCTCTTGGACAGCTTTTTCGGGTTCCCGACCAGTCCCAGTTTCACAAACATCCC
This sequence comes from Microcaldota archaeon, assembly GCA_041305385.1. Classification (GTDB taxonomy): domain Archaea; phylum Micrarchaeota; class Micrarchaeia; order Burarchaeales; family JAKAKT01; genus JAKAKT01. The sequence goes on from JBFYLO010000046.1 coordinate 23,219, forward strand.
GGCCCGCTTCTCGATAAGCGCTTCGAGCCCGAACTTCATCCCCTCAATCGACTCTGGCAGCTCGACCCCGACCCACTTGATGCTCACTGGCTGGACATAATCCTTTACGTCATCGTCTTCCTCGCCCCTGATTTCCACTTTGCTTATCCCGAGGGTTTCCATTATCACCCTTATCTTCCTCTCATCCGCCCCAGGCGAAGCAGTGAGGGCGAGCGCCATAACCCCGTTTTCCTTGCACTTGCCAGCCACATAAGTATACGCGTATTTCCCGACGCACCGATGCGCCTCATCAAAGACGACAAGGCCCACGCCCCCAAGGCTCGCCCTGGATGTTTTCAAATCGTTCTCGAGCGTCTGGGGAGTCGCGAGTGCAACAGTTGCGTCCTTCCAAAGCTCGGCCCTTTTTTTCGCAGGGGTTGCCCCAGTTATGAGAATTACCCGACTCCCCTCCAAATTCATCAGTTCCGTTATCGTTTTTCTGTGCTGCTCAGCGAGGGGCTTTGTCGGCGCGAGCAGGATAATCTTTTTCCCCTCCCCGAGATGCTTCGCCATCACCAGGGCTGCGATGAGCGTCTTTCCCATTCCAGTCGGAAGAACGACCAGGGTGTTCTCGAGCTTCGCCTTCTCGGCAATGGCTAGCTGGTAATCCCTCGGAACAGGGGCATTTTCTTTGAAAATCTTATCTCGCACCAAATCTCTCCAATGGGCCAAAAAAAGCCCAACAGGGTTTTATTCGCCGAGAACGCTTATTAAAATTCCCATTTTTCGAAAGATATTTAAAACCTAACAGTGCGAACGTAACCTTGTGAGTTTATGGCTGTGTTGCCAAAGGCACCAATTGAGCGTTTGATAAGGAAGGCCGGGGCGGACCGCGTTTCCGATGATGCTGCCGAGGCGCTGGCCAACATTCTCGAGGACCTGGCTGCTGAAATTTCAATGAAGGCGGTGAAGCTTGCCAAGCACGCCGGCAGAAAGACCGTAACCGAGGATGACATAAAGCTCGCCCGCTGATTCTCCTGGCCCGCCATATCGCCTAGAAACATATTTATTCCAGTTTGTCCACAATTAACAGCGCTAAAGAGGTGGTTATCGTGAGAGGAATCATGTTTGTTCTCGCGCTTCTTGCGCTCTCGATGTCTGTTTTTGCATTCGACTTAATCGTGAATAACATATACTACTACCCGCAAAATCCAACGCCTGGCAGTTTGATTCCCGTAATCGTAGAGGTAATGAATATCGGTAACTCAACTGCGAACTCATCAATGACTGGCCTGGTCGTCGACGGGGCGTTATATGGGGCACGCATGGTCGGCCCGATTCAACCAATGCAAGCAGCATACGCGAACTTCACTTACAATGTTACGGCATCACCGAATCCGCACACTCTTGCTGGAGTCGCCGACTACTTCAAGGCAATTTCGGAGACGAATGAGAACAATAACCAGAAGGTAGTTTATCTCACAGTGACAATCCCCATCTACTGCGGGGACGGCATCTGCAACGGGAACGAAACCTACTATTCCTGCCCGAGTGATTGCCCGCCACCAATCTACTGCGGGGACGGCATCTGCAACGGGAACGAAACCTGCAGCACCTGCCCAGGAGACTGCGGCCTATGCCCGAACTGCACTCCGCAGTGGTACTGCAAGAACCCGAACACAAGGGCTTACAAGAGTTCCACCTGTCAGGTGACGTATTTCCCATGCGGCAACAACTACTGCTGCAATAACGGAAAATGCATTAAGGACCTCTCTAACAAGTGCAGGAACGTGCAAATCAGCTATGCAGACGATGCGCTGGCACAAATGAAAGGCGCGCAATTACAGCTGAGCGCGCTGGCGTCCCTCCTTCTCGCAGCCCTAGTGGGAATCGTGCTCTATTCCTTCATGAAGATGGAGTCGCACCTCTAGGCACAATGGGGCCCCCCTAGGTGCCCCATTTAAATTCTTTTTTCCCCAATTCTTTCCCATGAAGCTCAACGTGAAGGACCTTAACCTAGAATTCAACGGAAGCACCCTCTATCTTGACGACGTTCCGGTCAAGCCGGACATACGGACCCTCGGGCAGATGAGGAAAGTCCTATTCGACCCGGAGGCAGGGAAAGGCGACCAGAACACGCCTCTTTACCACATGTACCGCGACCTGGCCCCAAAACTCAAGGCCAGCAGCATCCGCTATGACATAACCATAATCTTTCCCAAAAAACTAGGGGCCGAGTTCAACAAGACCCTGGGCCATTACCACCCGGCGGCAGCCCCGGGCCTTTCCTACACAGAGCTTTATAATATCCTCGAGGGCGAGGCGCACTACCTTCTCCAGAAGCCAGGCCCCGGCCTGATTGAAGACGCCCTGCTGATACGGGCGAAGAAGGGCGATGCGGTCCCAATGCCCCCGAACTATGGCCACATAACGATTAATCCTGGCAGCGGGCCCCTCGTCATGGCCAATTTGGTGGAGGCCAATTTCTCTTCCGAGTATACCGAATACGAGAAGCACAGGGGCGGAGCCTATTACGAGCTTGCAAATGGAAAGTTCATCCAAAACCCGACTTATGGCACGCTTCCAAAGCTAAGGACAATTGCTGCAGTCTCCTGGAAAGGGCTCGGGCCAGACATTCTCGCTTCTTATCTTAAGGACCAGAAGCCATTCGAATTCCTGAAAGACCCGAGGCTATACGAGGAATAAAAAAGAAAAATAAGTGGGCATCGAGCGCCCGTTCCAGACTATCTTCCTCAGAAGCTTGCGGCCCCGCCAACGATGAGCCCTGCAATCAGCAGCCCAATGACGCTCAATATCTTCATCATGATGTTGAGCGACGGCCCTGCGGTGTCCTTGAACGGGTCCCCGACAGTGTCCCCAACTACTGCTGCCGCATGGGTCGGCGTTCCCTTGCCCCCGAAGTTCCCGTCCTCGATGTACTTCTTCGCGTTGTCCCACGCCCCTCCTGCGTTGCACATGAACACCGCGAGCATCAGCGAGGACACAATTGCCCCGCCCAGGAATCCCCCGAGCGGTTCTATCCCAAGCAGGTAGACAATGGCAATCGGGGAGAGCACAGTGATGATTACCGGGACCACAAGCTCGCCCAGAGCGCCCTTGGTCGCGATGTCAACGCACCGCGCGTAGTCAGGTTTGTCCTTCCCTTCCATTATCTTCTTCGTCTTGAACTGCCTCCTGACTTCTTCAACTATCAGGAATGCCGTCTTCCCGACAGCTTTGATTGCCATCGATGAGAAGAGGAATGGGAACGCAGCCCCGAGCAGGAACCCGATGAACACCACGGGTTCGGACACCCTTATTGAGGTTATCCCTACAACCCCGACTTTTGTGAGGAATGCGGCAAACAGCGCAACTGCCGAGACTGCAGCAGATGCTATCGCAAACCCCTTCGTAAGCGCTTTCACGGTGTTCCCCACAGAGTCGAGCTCGCTCGTTATCTTTGCAGCCTTCTTGTCGGTCTTGTCCAGGCCGCTCATTTCGACAATCCCCTGCGCGTTGTCAGAAACAGGGCCGAACGTGTCCATCGAGACAGTAATGCCCGTCGTCCCGAGCATTCCTACGCCGACAAGGGCAATCCCGTAGAAACCCATCGCCCAGTAGCCGACATATATCGCAACAGAAACAATAATCGCCATTGCAAAAGAGCTTTCATATCCATATGCGACCCCGCTGATTATCGTTGTTCCAGCACCGGTCTGCGCTGATTTCGCTATCTCCTGAACCGGGACCTTGCCCGTTATCCTGCCGAAGAGGCTCTTGTGCGGTGCAGTGTAATATTCAGTCATCCAGCCAATGAGCTGAGTTGCTGCCAAGCCCGCGAAAGCAGCTACAAACGGCCTCCAGTCGTTGAACAGCACCATGGAGATGATGAGAAACAGGCCAGCCATTATCAGGTTCGCCCGCAGCAGGCCCTTGTCCATCGCTTTCATGGCACTCTCTCCCTTCTTTGCTTTCACAAAGAATGTCCCGGCGATTGCCGAGAATGCGGCTGCAGCGTAGAAGAGAATCGGCAGGGCCATTCCGGAAATCCCGTATGTCCCTCCACTTAGCGTTGGGACAGTGGCCCCCAGTATTATCGCAGCCACAAGGGAGGCGACATAAGATTCGTAAATATCCGCGCCCATCCCAGCGCAGTCACCAACGTTGTCCCCGACATTATCCGCAATGACTGCCGGATTCCTCGGGTCGTCTTCTGGAATCCCTTTCTCGATTTTTCCCACGAGGTCTGCCCCGACATCAGCTCCCTTTGTGAATATTCCTCCCCCTACCCTCATGAACAGGGCGAGTAGCGATGCTCCGAAGCTGAACCCGACAACCACGTTGCTCATGACCGGGATAGCTTGCTCAGCGTTCCCCCCATAAAGGAAATAAGCACCAGTGAATATCGCAGTAACCCCGAAGAGGCCTAGGCCTGCAAGCACCATCCCGTTTACAATGCCCGCGCTGAACGCAGTCCTCAACGCGTAATTCAGGTCAGTTCTCGCAGCATTCGCGCACCTGACATTGGACCTTATCGCAACAAACATCCCGGTGTAGCCTGCGCTAGCGGAGAATATCGCACCGATGACAAACGTTATCGGGAGCGCCCATCCCGCAGGCGTGTTCCAGAATGCAACTCCTAGAAGAATCGCAATCAATACGACAACCACAGCAATGGTCCTGAACTGCCTTCTAAGATAAGCTTCCGCGCCCTCGCGGACAGCCCTTGAGATTTCAATCATCTTGGGCGTCCCCTCTGGCTGTGCAAGCACTCCTTTTCCCATGTGCCATGCAAAGGCAAGGGCAGCTAAAGCCCCAATAAAACCTAGCGCTATGGCCAGAATCACGATAAAGTCCATCGCCGCACCTCCTTGTTTAAGGATAATTTCCCGAAGCTAATTAAAAATCTTTCTAATCAACCACTTCGATGGGAACCGGCTTTCCATCTCTATCATAAGCTCGTGCATCCTGCTCCCTGTATGGATAGCCAGCGATTATGTGCACTTTTCCGAGCCTCCCGAAAAAAAGTCTATCGCCCCTCGACGGCCTTGCATCTGGGACTGGGTGCGAGTGGAAACTGCCACAAGAGTGCGAGAACATCGGGAGCATGTTGAAGTCGATGCTCGAGAACCCATTTCCATAGGTGCTTCTTGGGAGGATTAAAACGTGGGTTATCAATCCCTCATCGTCATCCCTGAGCAAGGCGATGAACTCATCTGGGTAAACATTCTTGGATGCGCCGAGCGCCAGCTCAAGGGCTTCCCGCTTGATTTTGACCATCAGGCTCGCCAGTTCCATTCGCTCCTTTTTCCCGAGTGCTCGCCGTTCCCGCTTTCCTCGCGAATACCAGGTAAGCAGTGTGGGTCAACCCGGTGTTCTCGGGCCTGAAGCCCTGCTCCCTCACAAGCATCTCCCGGACAATCGACTCTATGCAAAAAGGATTTGTGAAGCCGACTTTCACGCATTCCTTCACGAACTTGCTCACCTGCTCCGCGTGCGGCAGATACCCGACCACAAACCCGCCCTCTTTCAGCGCCTTGAAAGCATGCGGAAGAACCCTGTCCGAATCCGCCAAGTCCAGGGCAACCAAGTCCAGATTTTTTTCACCGATTCCTTGAAAAACATCCCCGAGCTTTACCTTTACATTTTTCAGCTTCGCCCTTTCAACATTCATTTTCGCAAGCTCAGCGAACTCCTCCCTTCTTTCGTAAGTCACTACGCTCTTGCACACATTCCCCAAAGCGATTGCAAGCCACCCGCTTCCTGCCCCGGCATCCACTACCTTGCTCGTCTTCCCAACCCCGGTGAAAGCCAGAATCATCCCGATGTCCTTGGGCAAAATGACCTGTGGCCCTCTCTTCAATTTGTCCAGCAATGGATTGAATTTCATAGTGTTTAATCTCGCAAGACAAACGTTAAATTACTTTTCAGAGGATACACTTCAAGGAGGTTGTGCTTATGGCAGTTAACATCTTGGTCGGCGGTCAGTTTGGTGATGAGGGGAAGGGAAAAATCATATCCTACTTAGCCTTGAAGGACAAGCCCGAAATCGTAGCTCGCGGGGGAGTTGGCCCGAATGCCGGGCATACGGTCATCTACAAGGGGCGGACCTACAAGCTGAGGCAATTGCCCTCAGGCATCATTTACGAAAAGTCCCGCATACTGATCGGAGCAGGAGTGCTCGTGAACCACGAAGTTTTTTTGAAGGAGATTGAGGACTGCGGGGTGAAGAACCGGGTCGGAATCGACTTTAGGTGCACCGCGATAACCCAGGCCCACATAGTCGAGGACACTGAGACAGGCGCAAAGATTGGGACGACAAAGACAGGCTGTGGTCCCGCGAACATAGACCGCGTTCGAAGGACTGCGAAACTAGTTTCCGAAGTCCCGGAACTGAAGCCTTACTTGACTGATGTCCAGAAAGAAGTGAACAGGGCGAAGAACGTTCTCATTGAGGGCTCCCAGGGGTTCATGCTTTCACTGCTTTACGGGACTTACCCATTTGTCACCTCGAAGGACACGAGCGCAAGCACAGTTGCAGCAGATGTCGGCTTGGGCCCGACAAAGATTGATGACGTCATTCTGGTCCTGAAAGCTTACACCACCAGGGTGGGAAACGGGCCATTCGAGGGCGAGGTTCCCCACGAGCGGGCTGTTGAATTGGGTTATGCGGAATACGGGACCGTTACTGGAAGACCACGCAGGGTTTCCGAAACCCTCCACTGGGATGAACTGAAGCTCGCTTGCGAGATAAACTCCGCAACCATGCTCGCAGTGACAAAACTCGATGTGAAATTCCCATCGTGCAAGGGAATCAGGGATTACAAGAAATTGCCCAAGGAAGCGAAGTCCTTCATTCAGGAGATTGAGAAGAAATTGAACGTCCCGGTCAAGTTCATCGGAACCGGGGCAGACGCAGAGGAGATTATTGACCGGCGATGAGACTATGGACACCGAATTATTGGCCGTCATATGTTTTGTCCCAATGGCCCTAATCCTCGTCCTCATAGGACTGCTCTACCAAAGGATGCAGAGGAGCGGTGCATCCGCCCTCTTCCACGAGCTTCGCGATTCGCTTGGCGGCCAACTCACGACCCCGAGCCACAGCATACTGGAGTTCATTCCCTACTTTTATCCGGATTACGTAATCAGGGGAATCACGGGTTCATGTAATGGCACTGATTACAGAATAGAGGAGATTATACGCAACCCAGGCCAAGGAGGCAGTTCATTGGCAATACGGGTCTCAGTTGCGTTTGTCTCTCCGTTCTCGCTTTATGTGCGGCACCACAACAACAGGTTCAAATACTCGCCGGTCATTCTGGATGGAAAGAAATATGGCGATTTTTGGTTTAAGGCAGACGATGAGAAGTCAGCAAAGGAGTTTATGGGCAAGAACCTCGAGGACCTCAAGAAACTGCTCGCGCCGGGCAGATTCCTGGACCTTAAGGTTGAACACAACAGACTAAACGCCCTCCTTGGCTATGACAGGAAACAGATACTCGAGGCTCTTGAACTTCTCTCCGTAATCGCGAAAAAAGAAATAAGGTGATTGAAAATGGAAGGCAAGCGAGCCAGACTAATACTTTTTCTCGCTTTCGGAATTATCGTTTTACCCGCAGCGTATCTATCATATAAATTAGAGATGAAACAAGCATCCGAGATAGAACTGGTTATTCTCTTGATATTACTCGGGTTGTTGGTTGTAGGTTTCTATCTTATTGCTAAAGCCAGAAAGGGCAATAAATTTCCGTTTGATGATATAAAAAGAGGGTGATTTGAATGGCGTTAGGAGTAATGGCCGCCTTGATTGCGGCAGTAATCGGCGCAATCGTCGTGATTGTGGGGATAATCGCAATATTCTTCTTCGCGATAATCGGGGCCCTCATGGGCGCGATAACGGGCTTCATTTTGCATTTCGTCCCGGTTCTCGGCCCGCTCGTCGAGAATGGGCTCACCCAAATCGGAATCCAGAACCCGGACCTGACCTCAATCGGGGCAGCGCTCGGGTTCATCGCAGGGTTCTTCAAGAGCGCCCAGGAGCACAAGTAAAGCTTCCCTCTCGAGGGCGCACGTTTTTATTAGTATTTCCCCATATTTCTACTTCGCGGGCCCGTAGTCGAAAGCTCGCCTTTTTGGCGAGCCGACAATGGTAAGACGTCAGTCTCACACACTGAAGATTCGGAGTTCGATTTTAGTTCGAGAAGCTCGAGCAAACGAAAACCTCCGCGGGCCCACTCCCTAAACCGCAGGGGGAGCGCCCCCTTCAGTTTTAGGGCTAATCCTGATTCCCCCCACGAAAAGACTTCAACTATCTTATCCTAAAATCAGCGCTCAGGCTTCTCGGGCTCTTCTCCCAGCTCACCCAGTAAACGAACGTAATCGAGTAGTTTCCCCCCGGAACCTGCTCTCCCCTCCTAATGGTTGCAAAACTGCTTCCGCAGGGAATTTTCTGGTCCTTCCACTCCCGCTGGTCCCAGAGGAAAAGAAGCCCATAGGATTCGGCCTGGAGCACAACCCTTTCCTCGCCCCCCTCAGGAGGCACCAAGATGTTCACTGCCCCCCCTTCGCAGGTGCTGAAGTCCCTCATCTGCCTATATTCGACGTTCTCGCAGGAGGAATTGGTTTTTCGGCATATCCAAACAGACGGATAAGAGCCGAGGGAATACCCGCCCGAGCGGTTGTTATATGAGATTGAGTAATTTGTCGTCTTCAGCTGAATTGCAATCGGTTCGCCGACTGAATAACTCTCGCCAACGATGAGCGCGACCTCGCTGTCATCGCTCACAGGCTTTTCGGCTGCTTTCTCAGGGCCTGGGCCAAGGCAGCCGAACAGGAGCAAAAGCAGGAGAAGGGCGAGGGAGAGAGCAAACGTCTTCATGATACTATCTCCTCCTCGAAACAATTAAAACATACCCGATTAAACAAAAAACGAATCTTTATTAACCCCAAATGAGCAATAAGCCATCAATAGGGGTTAGACATGGACATAGGGGCAAGCGCTTCAAAGGGGCCTAAACACACCGTAAAGGCGAGAATAGAGACTTGGCGAGACGTAACCAGGACTGAAACTGCATTTTTCAGGACAAAAGACAAACACCTGCGCCCGGCAGCTCTAAAGCGAAAACCCAACGAATGCTTCATCAGGCTCCCAAAAGAGGGGGACAAATCCCTTGTCCATACGCATATATATGATCGAAAAAAACCACTATCTGAACAGAGGGAGATCTGCAGGGAAAGTTTTGACGACCTGATCATGTTCACGGCGTGGCAGGCCCTAAAAACTAAAATTTCATATTTTCATATCGCAGTGGTCGATAAGGAAAGCGGAAACCTGATGGGCACTGTATCGTATTTGGTCCGGCAGCCACTCAGAAATTCGGTCGATAAACTCGTTAAACAGGGCTCCACAATAGAAGGCATTAAATACAGTTGCAGGTTGTGTGGAATCGACGTTGAAAACAGCTTCAGGATCAGGCACGTCCCTGCCGAAGGTTACATGTTCCACAAGGAAGCGCGAATTTTCAGGCCAACCAAAGAATCACAACAGACTCCTGCAAAACCTTAAAACCTTTTTAATCCGAAAGCAATAACAAACCAAAGGAACAATATGGGCTCGCCCGAGTTCAACCAGGGCTTCGAGGAGCCTGCGAGACCCGCGGTCCCGAATCACATTGTTTTTGTGGGGTATTGCTCATGCTCACGAAAGATTTGCTTCGAAAGGAGTTCTCCCAGAACTACAAGGACTACTACCAGGTCGAGGTGTTCGAGAAGGAGGGCTTCACCAGGAAAACATGTTCCTGCGGGAAGAGCTACTGGAGCGTTGGCGATACTCCCAACTGCGGGGACTCGATTCACGCGCCCTACTCCTTCTTCAAGCAGGCCAAGAGCAGGGATGATTACGTCAGCTTCTGGAAGAAATACGCCGCATTCTGGAAGAAGAACGGCCACACCATCATAACCCGCTACCCAGTGGTCAGCAGGTGGAGGCCTGACCTCTATTTCACAATGGCCTCCATTCAGGACTTCCAGAGGCTCGAGAAGGGCAAGATGACCTTCGAATATCCCGCTAACCCACTGATGGTCCCGCAAATCTCTCTCCGCTTCAACGACATAGCGAATGTCGGGGTCACTGGCAGGCACTTCTCCTGCTTCACCATGGCAGGCCAGCACGCCTTCAACTACCCGAAAGAGGGCTATTGGAAGGACAGGTGCCTGGAGCTCAATTTCGAGTTCCTCACCAAGGTCCTCGGGGTCAAGAAGGCCGACCTCACCTACACCGAGGACGTCTGGGCCATGGGCGACTTCTCGGCATTCGGCCCCTGCGTGGAATCTTTTGCCAACGGGCTCGAGCTCGTCAACAGCGTCTTCATGCAGTACAGCTTCCTGAAGGACCAGCGCCGCGAGCTTGACATCAAAGTAATCGATGTGGGCTGGGGATTCGAGAGGCTCCTCTGGTATTCAAACGGTGACTACACAGCATTCGATTCAGTCTTCCCGCGCGAGATAAAGTTCATGGAGAGCAAGGCAGGGCTCCAGGTGGACAAGGCGCTCTTCCACAAATACGCGGCCCTTGCCTCCAAACTCGACGCGGACGAGGGCTCAGTGATGTCCTATGAGGAGAAACGAATCGCGAAGGAGCTCGGCAAGACCCCCGAAGAACTCAGGAAGAGCATCTTCCCGCTCCAGGCAATCTACGCGATTGCGGACCATTCGAGGACGCTTTTGTTTGCGATTTCCGACGGTTCTCTTCCCTCGAATGTGGGCGGGGGCTATAATCTTCGGGTGATACTCAGGCGCGCGCTCGGGTTCATGGATGAGTATGGTTTCAATTTTACGCTCGATGAGATAATCGACATGGTGGCCGAGGACCTCAAGCCCGTCTATCCGGAGCTTGCTGAGAACCTGCCCTCAGTGCACAAGATTCTGGAAGTCGAGACTGCGCGCTATGGGGAGAGCAGGAAGAAGGCGACAGGCATAGTCGAGTCCCTAGTCTCAGCCACAGGAAAGCTGACTACAGAGAAGATGACAACCCTCTATGAGAGCCACGGGATTACCCCGGAGCTCATCGAGAAAGTGGCCTCGGACATGAAAAAGCAGATTGAAATCCCAACCAATTTCTACTCAAAAATAACCAAAAAGACATTCAAGGAGAAGGAGGAGGAGATTCAAATCGATGCGAGCGGGCTTCCCCCAACAGAAATCCTCTATTATGAGGGCAAAACTGAAGCCAAGGCGAAGGTGCTCAAAATCGACGGGAACCGGGTTGTTCTCGACAAAACAATCTTCTACCCTGAGGGGGGAGGGCAGGCAACTGACTCGGGAACAATGGGCGGAATTCCAGTAATCCGGGCGGACAAGGTTGGGGATATAATTGTTCATACTCTGAAGCAGGCCCCGAATTTCAAGGTCGGAGAGCAAGTGGCTTGCAGTGTTGACCTAGACAGGCGCAATGCACTCATGCGCCACCACACAGCCACCCACCTGGTAAACGCAGCCTGCAGGAAGGTTCTCGGCACCCACGTCTGGCAGGCAGGCGCGAAGAAAGAGCCGGAGATGGCGCACCTAGACATAACCCATTATGAAAAGATTCCTGCACCGGTTCTAAGGGAAATCGAGATCCTCGCGAACCGCTATGTTTACGAAAACCACACTGTTAAGAAGACAGTGATGGACAGAGGCGAGGCGGAGCAGAAATACGGTTTCATCCTCTACCAGGGGGGCGGCTCTCCTGGGAAGCGGATTAGGGTCATTGACATTGACGGCCTCGATGCAGAGGCATGCGGGGGCTTGCATGTCGACAGGACAGGTGACATCGGGCTCATAAAAATCATCTCCGAATCCAGAATTCAGGATGGGATTAACAGGATTGAGTTCAAGGCAGGCGCCCCGGCAATCGCCTACATTCAGGGGCAGGAGGAGATAATCAGAAAGGCGTCCGAGGAGCTCCACGTCCAACCTCTCCATCTCCCTGAGGCAGTCAGTAAGTTCTTCAGGGAATGGAAGGAGATGGCGAAAAAGGCGGAATCCATGACGGGCGAGATCGCGTCAGCCCAAATCGAGAAGCTCATCGCAGGAAAGGAGGGCATGATAAAGGCGAACCTCCCAGTTGACCAGAAATCCCTCCGGACCCTTGCGCTCACTCTCCAGTCAGCCGGGAGAGCAGGAGTTCTCATCGGGAAAGAAAACATAGTTGTCTGCGTTGGGGATTCCAAACACAAGGCCCGCGAGATGCTTCTTGAACTGACAAAGCAATTCGGGGGGAACGGCGGCGGGGATGACAACCTAGCGATGGGAAAATTGGAGAGGAAGCCATTCTGACGGCTGTCTCCTGAGCAAATTTTCTAATGCTGGTCGAATATCCTCTCTGCCCCGCCCTCCATTTTCGACCTCTGCCCCAGAATCGGGCTTGGGCTCGGCCCAGAACTGCTCTGCCCAGGCTGGCCCGGAGTGTCGATTAGAGAATATATCCCAACGCGGCCATACTCTTCAACAAATATCCTTATGGGTGCGATAATGGAGCCCAAAACCAGGAGTATCGCCGTGCTGATGAGGGCAGGATTGTCAGGATTTCCGCCTTTTTCTATAAACATCACAACGACGCCCGGGATTGCAACGGCAAATGTCACTGCGCCGAACAATATCCCAATCACGATTCCGAACACCAGGTTGGTCCCGAACACCTTCCAGAACTTGCCCAGGGTGAGTTCCCAGGATTTTTTAATGGAATCCACGGCGCCGCCCTTTCCTGCAAGGAAAATGTACCTGGCGGCGAAGAGCCTGATGCCTACGAACGTCCAGAGGATGCTCGCAGCCATCGCAAAAATAATGAAAAACCCGAGGGTCCCCAACATCGGGATGAGCGAACTGAGGTCAGGCCCACTGGAACTCCCAGAAAGATTGGAAATCATGCCGGCAATCGAGAGGAAGAAGCCAATTCCAGTCGCCGCCATCCCCACGAGAAGAAAAATCCCGGCGGCCAGGAGCTTCATGTCCATCCAGGGAAAAAGCACGCTCAGCCCCATGAATATGTGGAGGACAATATAGCTTACGAACGAGCCGATGTCGAGGTTTATGTTCCCGAAGCCTTTCCTATTGAGTCCAGAGAGGGCGATTTTTGCGCCCAGATAAAGGAACACGAACATGAATATGATTAGGACCGCAATCGAAAGCAAACCAAGGGTTGACGCCAACACGGGGTTTGCATTCTCGAACTCCTCCGCATATTGCCCCGGTGTGCTCGAGATGAGTGAAGCGATAAAAATCAAGACGAACATCCCGAGAATCCAGCCCTCCGATTTCCAGGAAACAGAGAACTTCAGCACATCAACGCAATCGTCTACGAATCCCGCCACAGGAACCACCCCATTTCTCTTCTTAGGTTAACATCGTTTTCGTGATTATTAAAGCTTCCTTATGAAATCATGGCCCAGTTTTATCTCCTTTCTCCTGTGCTTTTTTGCGAGCTTGGCCGCCATCTTGCGCTCATGGTCGAGTATGAGGTGCTTCGACTCCATCCCTCCCTCCTCAACATCTTGTTTTTTAGCAGCAGCATTCTTCGGACCCATCTTCCCAAAGACTTCAGCCAGCTGTTTTCCCTTCAAAACGAAAACAGCAGCAAATATTATGAAGGCGATTGCCGCGGCCTGGCCGGTCTCAATGGGCGGGAGAGTGAGGTCTATGTTCGGTCCAATGGGCCCCCCCAACTCTCCGGTCACGGTTATTGTCTTCTCAACGAGATTTTCCCCGCAGGCGACATTTATCCTGAGCCGCTCCCCAGGCCTCTTGGGGGTGTAGCTTATCACCGCCTTCCCCTTCGAATCAGTCATGTATGTGTATCTGCCCAGCGTAGTCTCTATCCCGGCTCTTGTTTCCATCACAGAGACAAGGATTTTGCAGTTCGAGTAAGGCCCTCCGTCCGGCTTCGTAACGTTCACAGCGCTCTTCCAGAGCGAGCAGCACTCGATGTTGTCATTCGAGAAAATCACGTCCGCCCAGCTAATCCCAATCAGGACAAGCAAAGCTATTGCTGCAGCCGAACGGTAGACCATTGTCTCCTAAACCTATCTCAAGGGCGCTTAAAAAGGTTATTCTGTTATGGTGACTGGGATTATCTTAGTCCCAAGAACAGAACCGCTGGCATTAACTATCTCCATCCGCAGTTCCATCCTTCCCGGCATGCCCGGGCCCACCACCTGGTTGAAGAAGAAGACAGGCTGTTCGAGGCTTTTTTCAATTCCTGGCTCAAGTGGGACCAGGCTTTCCGTCCCTCCCTCCAGCCCAGTCACACCGGTCCAGCTCCTGTCAGCCCCGTTTATCGCCTCCTCGGAATACAGGGGAACCCTCATCTCGTAAATGTCGTATTTCTGGTCAAGAACCTTCAGGTAATTGGTTATTGAGTCCCTGCTGGTTATGTTTGCCCGGATATGGAAATAGGTCGAATCCCTTGGAAAAGAGATGGAGTCATCGAAGGTCCCCTCGGTTTTCTGGCCATCTGCGTCAATGAGAAGATAGCCGAGCTTGAAATCGACTTTCTCCTCTGGCTTGGGACAGCCGAAAAGCAATAGAAGGGCAATTGGGATTACCCACAGAATCCTCATAGTCTCACAGACCGACAAAATCCTTCGTGCTCTTCCCTTTTGGGAAGACCTTTCCGTTCTTTGCGTATACCGGGAGCTGACATTCCTCGGAAATCCTGAGCAATTCCTTCAGGTCGATGAACTTATTCACCTCAAGAACAGCGTATTTCCCGAACGGGGAGTCAATCCGCTTCACCACAAACTCCTCGTTCTGGTACATCCCGGCCCTGTAGACTCTTATCTCGCCCCTGCCCTTTCCGAGCAGTTCCTCCCTTGTTGCCATGGCGAATTGATGCCAGTAAATTTTTATAAAGCTAATAGGGCATTTAACTCGATGGTGATGCTATGGCCACAGTCGTCGATATGGGTTTTGGGATAGGAATTGCGTTGCTTAAGCTGATAGCCGGCCTTGTGCTTAGCATGGGCTCAATTTACCTTGGAATCAAGATGTTCGACAGGATGACCCCAGGAATAAACGAGATGGAGGAGATAAAGAGGGGGAATGCAGCCGTAGGAATTCTCATGGCTGCGGTTGTGCTCTCCATCGCAACAGTTGTTCAGGGCGGAGTGCAGGCCTTCGGGTCGAACGTCTCTTCGGACATGAGCGTCATGATGATTGCCATCGCGCTCATAATCAGCACTGTGAACCTGCTCTTCAGCGTTCTCGCGGCAATCTTCGCCATCTACCTTGCGCTCAAGATTCTAGACAAGATAACAGTCGACATAAACGAGACCGAGGAATTCAAGCAGGGGAACGTGGCAGTCGCGGTCATGGAGGCGGGGGTGCTGCTCGCAGTGGCATTCGTGATTCAGGCAGGCATAAGCGGAATCACGCAGTCGAGCCTGCTCGACCCGAAAATCATTGCAGGGGCGCTGGGGATTTCCTAGCCCTCTTTTATTTCTATTTTTCCCCGGACATTTTTTACTATTAGTTCGTCTCCCTCGCTTACCTCTACACTCCCTCCCCAGCTCTCGCACCTAAGCAGAGCGGTTATCTTCTTCCCATTTGCTTCAGCGGTCAATTCCTTTCCCGAGAGAACGAGTTTCACTTCCCATCCAACCTTCACCACTTTCGAGCTTCCCGGCCCCATCAGGCACACGCCATCGGCCCCTTCCTGAATGTCGGATGCGAGGGATTCGAGCCTAGAATACTCTAAAGAATTGCTCACTCCACTCTCGACGCTAAATATTAACGAGAGCCAGACCCCGATAAACGCCAGAAAAGCAGCTAGCAAAACCAGGAATTCGAGCGAAACCTGCGCCCTTCTCCCCAAGAGCCTATCCGCACTTCCCATCATAGCCACAGTCGCCTGACTCGCAATCCGAGTCCTTGGTGCAAGTGCTTCCAACTGCCTTCTTCTCAACCGGCGCTTTGGCAGCGTCGATAGTCTTGTCCACCCCGGAGTCGAGCTTCTTGTCTATCTCGGTCCCCTTCTTGCTCCACTCGGTGGCTGTCTTCTGGAGCTGCACCACGAGGATGAGGGCGACTGCCAGAAGGGCCGCTATGACTATAATGAGCTCGGCGGATATCTGGGCCTTCCTCCCTCCCATGCAAGAAATTTAGGCGGAGAATTTTATATGTTTTTCGAACTCATCAGAGCAGGCCAGGGAGCCTTTCATTATTGCTCCCACCTTCATAGAAACGGGCATACAGGAGCTTTGGGATTATGAGCGCCGCCTTCGTCCCAATTCCGCTCAGCCCCTCCTTCATCATTTCCTGGACAATCGGGTTCTTCCTGAGCCTCCTGAATGTGTAAGCGAATATCTCATTGCCGAAAATCAGGTAGTGGTCAAGGGGAATCCCCTCGCTCTTCACAAACCACATGAACTCATCAGTGTAGCACCCTTTCAGCACCTGCATCCTGAACTCGAGGTTCGGGCTTTCGTTTTCCAGGTATGCTTTCAAGGCAGCTTTCTGGGCTTTCAGGTCCATGGACCCAGAAGCTAGAAGCAGCGCGACATCGTATTTATTTGGTGCAGTTGCTAGGAATTCGTTGAGCTCGATGAATGTTCGAGTCCTCTCATCCATCGGTACATACACATTGAATGAATTGTCGAAATAGACGCCCTTGCAGCTCCTGAAAGAGTGTACTACCTCTGGCATCAAGGCAAACAACAATTCAAGGTCAGTTTTCGTCCTTTTCAGGTTCCCTTGGAACACAACCCCGACGTTCCTGTCCTCATCAAGCAGGGCAGGATAAAGCACATGTGCAGTGAACGTAGTAAGCCTGTGGTCCTCCATATCTATCCAAACATCAACGTTCTTCTGCTTAGCATAATTTACAAGATACTGGATATTGTTGAACGCAAACAAAAAGCGGGCAATCCAGAGTGCCTCATCCCCCTCTTTCTCGAAAATCCCCGGAAAAATCTCGCGAAGTTCTGCCTCGCCCATATATGTCCCGAACTGGCTCGGCTTCATCGAAACAGTCGGGTCTTTGAAGTGGAGCCTTGTGCCTCCGGCAAGCTTGGATATCGTCAAAACGTAGTTGTACATGTTCTTCTGGACGCCAGAGAGAATCTCGGTGTGCTCGCCCGAGAAGTTTGCAATGCCAGTTGCACGTGAATAGTCTCTCCGTATCCTGGCAATCTCTGCAGCCACTTCGTTTGCAGTCGAGCCTGAGCAGTACCTGTTTGCAGTTAAATTCATGAATGGCCACTTTACAGGCGGGATCCGCATCGCCTTGCTCATAAGAAGAGTCGTAACGTTCTGCGCATTCCCCCAGCTGAAAGATTTTGGCTCTGGGTCTCCGGCGCCATAGGCAATTGTCGGGTATTGGGACTGCCAATACGCGAGCTTATCGACGAATGCCCTGATCTCAGAAACAGGCCTAGATTCCATGTTCGCATTGAAGAAAACGCGATTGCCGATGGTTTTCTGCCTCGTAGAAAGGTTAGCGAGCACCTTAGGGGACAGATCAGCCCTTCTGGGTTCAACAATTGCTTGAGCCATTCAACCCCTCAGAATAAGTGGTATTTCTAGGGATTTCAAATTTATATTCGTTTCCTGCCAAGTAATTCCATGGCTTCGATTCTCATAACCGGCGGCGCAGGGTTCATCGGTTCAAACCTGGCCGAAGCTCTCTCGAAGGAAAATAACGTGATTGTTCTTGACAACTTCTCCACAGGCAAGAGGAGCAATCTCTCGGGCCTCAAGAAAATAAAAATCATCCGGGGCGACATCTGCGACAGGGCTAAAGTCCAGGCTTCCCTGAAGGGAATCGACACAGTTATCCACCTGGCGGCAATTGCCTCTGTCCCAAGGTCAATTGCAAACCCCGCAGAAGCCAACCGGGTCAATGCAGGGGGAACCGTAAATCTTCTCTTCGAGTCCTGCAGGGCCGAGGTTGACAGGTTTATTTACGCCTCCTCCTCCGCAGTTTATGGCGATGCCCCCGGGCTCCCGAAAAAAGAGACTTCCCACCTAGCCCCAATCTCGCCCTATGCAGCAACCAAGCTCGCCGGAGAGAAATTCTGCCTCTTCTTCGGGCACAACTTCGGCCTCTCGACAGTGAGCTTCAGGTATTTCAACATATACGGGCAGAAGCAGGACCCAGGCTCGGAATATGCGGCAGTAATCCCGAAATTCATTTCTCTCATGAAGAGGGGAAAGAGGCCCACAATTTTCGGGGATGGGAAGCAGACCCGCGACTTCACATATATTGGGGACGTGATTCGGGCAAATGAGCTGGCACTAAACTCGAAAAAAGGCTCCGGCGAAGTGTTCAATATCGCCATGGGCAAAGAGCAGAGCCTGAACGGGCTTGTTAAAACTCTGAACAAAATACTCGGCACGAAGCTCGAGCCAATTTACGGTAAGGAAAGGCCGGGGGACATAAGGCGCTCGTTCTCAGACATCTCGAAGGCAAGAAAGGCTTTGGGCTATGCTCCAAAATTCAATCTCGAGCAGGGGCTAAAGGACACGCTCGGGAAAAAATAACAAGACCAAAAAGTAAAGAAGGCCCGGGCGAATTGCATTCTTAGCTCTCCGAGAGCCGCTTATGGTTCTTGAGAATTCGATTGGCTTTGGTTGTTGACTGAACCCCGCGGGGCTCGAGCCAGTTGCATTATTTTTTGTTTTTGTATTGGAATTTGCTAAATCCAATGCGGCCAAATTTCTGCAGAAATTTGTCCTGCTATAGCTCGTTCAACAGTCGTGTTTTTTAACATTCGAGCCCATACTCCCCTCATGAGAGTTGCGATATTCGGTCCCTTCCACCAATCCCCGAGGGAAGGGGGGGTGGAGCAGCATGTGGCAAGGCTTTCCGACTCACTGGAGAAATCTGGAGTTGAAGTGGAGAGATGGAGCTGGAAAGCCCCCGAGAGCACCGAATCTATAAGGAAGTTCAGCCTGTTTGGCATCAGCGGCGCAGCCAAGAGCACAGGGGCCGACATCGTCCATTTCCACTCAACGGCAACCACTTTTTCATTGATGTGCGGTCTCGGGCGTTTCAAGGGCAAATCAATCGCAACCATGCACGCATTCTACCACCCGGAGTTTGAAAACACCCTGAGGATGAAGGCATTGAGCATTGCATTCGCCAAGCCCTATGTGCTGGCACTCAGGAGGCTCGGCAGAAGGATAGCAGTCAGCGAGTTCATCAGGTCCGAGGCTGAGTCTAATGGAGTGAGGACAGATGCAGTGATAAACAATGGGATAACGCTCAGCGAGTTCAGGGGAATCAGCAGGAGAAGCGAACTCGAGTCCGAAGTGGTGATGGTGGGGAGGTTCACCGAGCAGAAGGGCGTTTTCGATTTCATCGAGGCGTTCTCAGGCTCGGGAATCCAGGCTGCATTGGCCGGCTACGGCGGAAAGGACGTTGAGGAGCGCGTCAGGAAGCTCTGCGAAAAAGGAGGCATCAGGTGCTTTGTCAATCCTGACAGGAAAGTTCTCATGGAGATCATCTCCTCCTCGAAGGTTTTTGCCTTTCCCTCCAAGTACGAGCCCTTTGGAATTGTGGGCCTTGAGGCGATGGCTCTCGGGAAGCCGGTGGTCGTCTACTCGAGGGCCGGCGGGCCGCTGGACTACGTTTCGAGCGGCAAGAACGGCATGGTTATAAGCGAGGGCCCGGCGAAACTCCGCGACGCAGTCAAATCCCTGCTTGCAGACAGCAAGAAGCTAGGCACATTCTCAAAAAACGCATTCCAAACAGCGTCCCCCTATGATTGGGATAAGATAGCGGAAAGGACCAAGGCCATCTATTCCTCCCTCTAGCCGAACAGCCTCGGCCATCTTCTCATCATTCCTTTCTCGAGCCGTGCTGAAATTTCCGAGAAATACGGGTCTTCGATGTCTAGATGCTCCTTTTTGAAAACCTCTTTTGCCAGGGCGATGCTTTCGCTGCCATCCCCAATGACCTCCCTCAAGCGCCCCTCCCATTCCTCCTCCCCAAATCCGCGGACCACCCATTTTTCAGGCAGGAAAGACGCCGCTCCAACGCGGGCAGAGGCGAGAACCGGAGTCGAGGCGCTCAGCGCCTCAGTGACAACAAACCCAATGGGGTCGCTCAGGGGCGGATGGATGAGCGCCTTTGCCCTAGAGTAGTACGAAAAGAGCTCCTCCCGTTTCTCCAGGAAAGGGATATACTCCAGGTTTGGAATCGACTTGGCCCGCTCTGCTATCTCGCTCTCCATCCTTCCCCGGCCTATGAAAACAAACTGCTCTTCCTTCATCTTTTCAGCGAGCCTCAGGAACAGAAGCGGGTTCTTGGAAGCCTCGGCCCTCCCAACGAAAAGTATGAGGTCCCGTTTCTTCGAGCCGCATTTCTTCTCATCCGCAGGCGGAACGAAGAAGCACTCGAGCCCAAGGCCCCTGAGGAACGCGGCCCCGGCCTTGGTCTGTGAGATGAAGGGCATTCCTGAGAAAGCCCTAAGCCCCAGGCTAGCAGCAGAATCCTTAATCACGCCTCTTGGGGTATACTCCTCGCAGAAAACAGCGGGAACTCCGGAGGTGAGAATCTTCCAACACTCAAGCGCGATTAGCGGCGAATTCGCCAAATAAATATTTTCCCTGCTCAGTTCGAGGGGCATATACCAAAGGATTTTCGTCTTGGAAAGAAACAGGCGCCGCGTGGTGTACTCGCCAGGCGCTATGTCCATAACCCCAAAACCTATTTTTTCAGCTATCCTCAGAAGGACAGTTTTTGGGGCCTGGTAGACCGGATGCGACCCGAGCAGAGATATGACCTTTCCCATAAAAACGCCTAGAGCCTTTTTTTGAAAAGCCCGATGAACCGCTGGGCGAGTTCAGCTGCCGCATAGGGCACCACTGCGCCCTGCTCCTTCTTTATCCGCCTGACTTCGGGCTCGAACTTCTTCCTCTGCGACATCGTTTTTGAGCTCGAGTGCAGCCTCAAATCCGCGAGCACAATCCCGGGGAGATACTCGATTCTACAACGCTTCGATACCCTCACAAGGAAGTCATAATCCATGGCGAAGTTGAACCGCTCATCTATAAAGCCGACTTTTTCGAAGACCCCCCGCCTGAAGAAAATTGTCTGCTGCGGAATCATCTGGAAGTAGTTTAAGTTTCGGAAATAACTGAAGCGGGCGGTTCTCCACACCGCAAGCTCCTTGTCGTTCTCATCTATGAACCTGCAATCCGAATAAATAAGGTCGGTTTCAGGATGTCCCCCAAGGTAATCTATGGCTTTCTTGAAGGCCCCTGGCTCATAAACATCATCTGCATTTATCCAGCCGATTAGCCCGCCAGTTGCCATCTTGAACCCAACATTCAGGGCTTGGGACTGGTTGGTCTTCTCTGCCAAAACAAATTTCACATTGGGATATTTCTTAGCTACCCTGTCCGTTCCATCATTCGAGCCCGCATCCACAATTATGTGCTCATAGTTCGGGTAGTTTTGGTTTTTCACCGAGAGGATGGTCCTCTCGATGAACGCCCCAGATTTGTAGGACGGAGTGATTATGCTTATCTTTTCCATCAAGACCCCTCGCGTTTAAGGAATGGATCATATCTGATGAGCCCCAGCTTCTTCTTAAAGGCCACCTCCAAATATCCTGCTCTCGCGAAATAGGAGGCTAAGAAATGGTTGGTGGCAATACCCGCCCATCCATCAAGGAACGCCCCGTAAGTTATGAGCCCGTGGAGGAAATAGACGGGGTAGCCCAGGAGTATGAAGGCCCATTTCACCAGGGGGTTCCTAGAGAGATACTCCCCTTTCTGCTCTCTCTCGACTTTCACGTAGATATCATGCTTTTGCCTTATTCTCTCCGCCCCGGCAGTGTAATAAAGATGATCATAGGCGATGTTGGAGTAGAAGTGCTTCCCCTCAATTCTCGGGGCCTCGTGAATTTTCATGTTCCAATTGATTTTGCAGTTTTTCCTGTAAAACCTGGGCTCATGGTGGGGCCTGTAAAATCCATGCCCAAACCATTTCCCAGGCGCGTAGAAGTGTTTTGAGAGGAGCCAAATTACATCGTAATCGCTTTGTTTTGCGAGCTTCGGGAGCTCAGCCCGGGCTTCTTCAGTAAGCCTTTCATCTGCATCTATGTGAAGTATCCACTCATAGCGTGCGTTCTCGTTCAAGAGTGCCCTCTCCACATCTGCCCAGTTCTTTTCAGTCGGGTTCTTTTTTCGGATTACCCTGGCGCCAGCACCCAAAAGAATCTCAGCCGTCCTGTCATTGCTCTCATGGTCTATCGCGACTATCTCGTCTACGACCCCCCGCAGGTTCGGGAGGAGTTCCGAGAGGTTCTTCTCCTCGTTTTTTACCATCATGCACGCGGTTATCCATTTTTTTGCAGTTGCCATTTTCCACGCCTTCCCATACGCCAGCGCTTGCTGAAGAACTTCTAGGGATACATGAAGCAAATTTCCGCATGTTGCTTAGACCACAGGCAGTTTTTTATTGTATTGGAATTTGCTAATCCCAATGCGGCCAAATTTCTACGGAAATTTGTCCCGCCATCCCCAGGCTTAAATAAACTAGCCTATCGTTTTAATGTTTTCTCCCAAGCCCAAAGAACACAGAAAAAGCCAAGCAACAAACCCGAGCTTGAGCTGGCCCGCAGGAGCTACACCACTCCAACCTGATTTTTCGGGTTCGCCGGCGTTGCGCGCTCGGCGTTGGCGAGGCTCGGGCGCAACCCGAGTTATCTCGTTGGTTGGGCGCATATGTCCAGGCTTATTGAGAAGTATATCCTCTCAGACAAAAAGTGGCTTCTTTTAAGAAATGCAGGAAATGCTAATCCTGGTTTATCCGCTTAAGCCCAAAGCCCACAAGCGCATATTTTTTTCTGCCAGCAAACCTGTGCCGAAGGAGATTGAATTCAAACCTTATAACCATCAAGGAAGCGAAAACTCCAGCGGAGAGGATGTTCGAGACTATCTGGAGAGAGCTGTTCTCTAAGTAGTAGTAGAACTTCTGGCTCGGTTCGTGGTAAAGGATTATTTTCCTGCTCATTATAAGGTTCGTGAGCGCAAGCTCGTTGAAAATTACGACCTCCCGATTCAGCCTGCGGGCGAATCTCAGTAGCCTAGCGAGCGGATTTGCAGAAAAAACCGTAATATCCTTTTCCTTTATGGGCATCTTTTTCGACAACTCCCCCTTAATCTTGCCAAAGAGAGTTGAAGAAGAGGAATCCAGGTCTGCGGTTGGCCGCGAGAACGAGAAACTTGTGCACTCCTGAGGGAAGGAGTTTGCGAATTCTTTTTTCAGAAGTTTTGCGTGAATCGCATCTTCGACCGCTTCTTTCATAAGTCTTCCTGCAGGATTCCCCGTCCTCCTAAAGTAGATTTTAAGCGAGAAAGCGAACATCGCAGAGTTCAGGAAGCGGAGCAGGTTCGGCTTCTGGTAGAGATAGTAAAACATCTGGTTCCTAGTTAAGTAAAACAGAGCGGAGAGCGGCCTGACTTTTGGTCTTGGGTGGTCGAAGAACACGCCCACGTAGGCGGAGTTGATGCCTGCGGCCCCTATGCGGTTTGAAAGCTCTATGTCCTCCCAGAACATGTAATAAGGGGCATAGGAGAAGCCGATTTTCTCGAAAGCGCTGCGGTGGAACATCGTGCACATGGCGACGTTCGCCCTGCAATCCCCATAGTGCTGGTGCTTTGCGTGGGAGACGAGCGCCCCATCGCCGAGTGCTTTTGAAAGTCCCTCTATGAGGTTTTTTGAAAGCGGGACTGCATCATCATCAGTCACCATTATCTTCTCATAGCCCCGGTCAAAAGCCCACTTCTGCCCTGAAAAAAACCCGCCAGCCGCCCCGGTGTCTTCTTTGCGCTCAAGCAGGTTCACAGGGCCCCTGAGTTTTGAAACAATTGGAATCAGGGGTGCAGCATCGGTAGCGATTATAATGAGGTCCGAGGGCTCCGTCTGCATCTTCCAGGCTTCAATCTGGGCGAGCGCCAGTTTCTCGTTTGTCCCCAAGGTCGGGAAAACCCAAGCTACGCTGTTTACTTTTTGCTTTACGGAAATGCTTTTCAATTCCCAGAGCCCAAATTCATCGCTCATGCGCTTCCCTCAAATGCATTGCATAGCAATGGCCGTTTTCTGCCCACTTTTCAAGTCCCGGCTCAGTGCTTGCTTAAGAACTCAGCGAACTTATCCGCGACGTACTCCCGCATCTCATCTATAAGCCCCGGGTAGACTCCGACCCAGAACGCGCAGTTCATTATCGTGTCTGAGTTTTTAAGTTCCCCGGCAACTTCGAATTTCTCCTCAAGATACGCGGGCTGCCTCGTTAAGTTTCCCCCAAAAAGCATCCGCGTAGCTATCCCCCTGGACTCAAGATAGTCTACGATTTCCCCCCTGGTGAATCCGGCGTCCTTGCGTACAGTCAGGAGGAAGCCGAATGGAGATGGGTCCGAGCCCTTCGTCTTTACGGGCAGGATGAGCTTGTGCTTCCACACGGAGAGCTTTTTATGGAGGAATTCCCAGTTTTCACGCCTTTTCCTTACGAACTCCGGCAATTTCTCGAGCTGTGCAAGCCCTATTGCCCCCTGGATATCGAGCATTTTCAAATTATACCCTATGTGTGAATAGATGTACTTGTGGTCGTATCCATATGGCAGGTCCCCGAGCTTCCACTTGAACCTCTTCTTGCATGTGTTGTCATTCCCAGTCGCGCACCAGCAGTCCCTACCCCAGTCCCTGAAGGACTCAACTGCTCTCTTGAGGACCGGGTTCGAGGTGAGTACTGCACCTCCTTCCCCGGTTGTAATATGGTGCGCAGGATAAAAGCTGAGAGTCGCCAGGTCCCCGAACGTCCCAACATGCTTTCCGCGAATCGTCGAACCAAGGGCGTCGCAGCAGTCCTCGACCAAATAGAGGCCATGTTCCTTTGCAATCTTCCCAATCCTCTCAGCGTCGAAAGTGTTCCCAAGAGTATGCGCAAGGACTATGGCTTTTGTCTTTTCGTCGATTGCCTCCTCGACCATCTCTGGAGTTGGGTTATATGTATCCAGTTCAACATCAATGAATCTCGGGACCAGTCCATTCTGGAAAATCGGATTCAGCGTAGTTGGGAATCCGGCTGCAGCAGTGATTACTCTGTCCCCGTTCTTCAGCCTTTTCTCCCCGAGCAAATGGGAGGTGAGAGCTGAAACCGCAAGGAGATTTGCCGATGAGCCGGAGTTTGTCAGCGAGCAGTATTTCAGCCCAGTGAATTTCGCAAGGCCCTTGCTGAACTCCCGGCAAAACCTCCCTTCCGTAAGCCAGAATTCGAGGCAGGCGTCAACAGCACCAACTACCTCGTTTTCATCATAAACCCTGCCGGCATAATTTATCCGCGACTTTTCTGGCAAAAACGGAGGTGCGTTTTTTGCCTTAAGCGAACAATGCCTTCTAACCAGCTTTAGAATTTCCTCTTTAACTGCTGTTTCATCGGTCATGCATTTTATTTAAAACGTTGCATTTTTATGCTATCCGCAGGAAATGTATTTGGGCATGAAATGCGAAAGAAGATTCTCCTCACAGGCGGAAGCGGTTTCATAGGGCGAAACATCCTAGAAGAGCTCTGCAAAAAATATGAGATATCCGCTCCAAAGCACGCGGAGCTCGAGCTTGCGGATAGCGGGGCGGTCGAGACCTACTTGAAAGTGAACGATTTTGACATAGTGATACATGCGGCAAACATCGGGGGTAACCGGAAAACCAACGGAATCGGTGGGATATGCGAGAAAAATCTCCGCTCTTTTTTCAACATCGCCAGGTGCAAGGGACACTTCGGCAGGATGATACAACTTGGGAGCGGGGCCGAATATGATAAAGGAAGGCCGCTAAAGCTAGTAAAGGAAACTGACTTTGATTCATTTGTCCCAACCGATGAGTTCGGTTTCTACAAGTATCTCTGTTCCAAATATATAACAAAAGAGGAAGGGATAACATGCATCCGGATATTTGGCTGTTACGGGAAATATGAGGATTACGAAGTTCGCTTCATCTCAAATGCAATATGCAAAGCGGTGTTTGGCCTCCCAATCACAATAACCAACAAAAACGTCTTCTTCAGTTACCTTTATGCGAAAGATTTGGCAAAAATCCTCGACCGGTTCATCGAAAAATCTCCGACGCAAAAATTCTACAATGTTGCGCCAGATAGTCCAGTTGATTTGCTTTCAATAGCGAAAAAAGTCATCCAGGTTTCTGGCAAAAACCTAAAAATAATCCTGAAAAACGAGGGCCTTGGCCCGGAATATAGCGCTGACAACTCATTGCTCAGGAAGGAACTGCCCCATTTCAAGTTCACGAGCCTTGAAGACGGGGTTCAAGAGCTCTACAACTGGTATTCTCTTAACAAAGGCAAACTAGACAAACGAAAGCTCGAGGCAGACAGGTATTGAGCCAGTGGCCCTATTTCTTCTTAACTAGCTTTAGTACCTCTTTCATCCACGGGCCCATGTCCTTAAAGTGCGGCGAGGTTATTATGTTCCCGTCGACTACGACTGGAGCGTCTATATATTCAGCACCGCTATTTATGAGGTCATCCTTGCATCCCTTATAACACGTCGCCTTCTTTCCTCGCATTATCCCTGCGGATATAAGCACCCATGGCCCATGGCACACGGCTGCAACAATCCTCTTTTTCTCGTACATTTTTTTGACAAACTCAAGGACTTCAGGAATTTGCCTCACTCTGTCAGGAGCCTCAAGGCCCCCAGGGATAACCACCAAATCATATCCATCTGCAGTGAGGTCCTTTGTGTCGATTGTCGCCTTGATTGTGACGCCATGCTTTCCTCTGACCTCTAACTTGTCTTTTGTCGCTACATCTACGGTGAACCCCTCTTCAAGGAGGCGGTAGTATGGGTATACGAGTTCAGAATCCTCAAATCCCGGGCCAGTTATAATGACAGCTTTCATATGTTCACCTCTTCAATTCCTTAATCCCTGTTAATGCAGCTATTTCAGCGAATCCCGCTAGGTCAGCATCAGTGACTGGGATTCCCGTTTTCAAGCGCTCGGCGAATGCTTTTTTTTCAGGATCGTTCGCAACCATTACGGGCTTTGCAGTGTCAACCGGTTCCAAGGCACGCAACTCATCCATAAGCGCCTGCATCCTTTTCTTGAATGTCTTTTGGTTCTCAAACCTGGATATATCCATCGCCATGACGAAATGCCCAAGCTTTCTCCTCCTGCTGATGTCGTCAGAATAAAGCTTCTCAACATGCGGCCCATACGCCATCCCTGTGAGAATGCTTGAGAGAACTTCAACAACAAGCCCTAACCCATATCCCTTATACCCCCCAATCGGGAGAAGCCCTGCAACCTTGTCCGGGTCAAGGCATTCGTTTCCTTTAGCATCTACTGCCATCCCGGGCTCAAGGCTCTTCCCTTTTTCCTTATAAGCAAGCACCTTGTTTCTGGGAATCACGCTTGTCGCCATATCAAGGCAGAACGGCTCCTTTTCCATACAAGGGGCTGCAAAGCATATCGGGTTTGTGCCTAGAAACGGCTTTTTGCCATTGAACGGAACCACTTGGGCCTCGGCATGCGTGGCACAAATGCCAATCATTCCCAACCTCGCAGCCCGGAGCGAATAGAGTGCAGCTGCCCCGAAGTGGGTCGAGTTCTTTATTGCAACAGCTCCAATCCCGGTCTCCTTTGCAACCTCAATTGCCTTGTCCATCCCAGCGGTTGCTGCTGGGATACCATACCCATGGTCTGCGTCCATAACTACCGTGGCCGGCCCAGTCCTTCTGAAGTCGTATTTAGGGCTTCCGTTTATCCTTCCAGAAAGCTTTGCCTTTACGTAGTGCGGCATAAGCCGAACCCCGTGGGAATCAACCCCCCGAAGCGAAGTCTCGATGAGGCCGCCAATCAAAAGGTCCCTCTGCCCCTGTTCGACACCTATTTTAGATAACGCCATTTCGAAAAAGTTCTTAAGCACCTTGGGATTCAAGTAAGTTTCAGCCATAAATACACCACTAACTCTTATCGCTTACCAGTATGTTCTTCTTCAGTTCTTCTCTGCTGAGAAGCGGGTGGAGGTCCTCAAGAGGCCTTGAGACTATCTTCCCGTTCGCATCAATCGTTGAAGAAAGGCGCGGGGTTATCTGTTGATCAGGCGAACCAACAAGCTCGCAGACAGTCGGTTCCTTCCAAGAGAGGACCTTTTTTATTTTTTCCCTTATCTCACCGTTGTGTCGTATTCTTTCAGTCTTAAACCCATATGCCTTAGCTACTTCCAGGATGTCGGGAAGGCAGACCCCTGACGTCTTGTCACACCCTACGAAATGGGAGCCAAAGTAATTCTTTTGAGTGTTTCTAATTGTGACATACCCGCCGTTACTCAGGACGAAAATCTTTATCGGCAGTGAGTAAGTGATGATAGTTTGGAGTTCCTGGATGTTCATTTGTATACTCCCATCCCCAGTTATGCATATCGTGCGCCTCCCGCTCCCGACGCAAGCTCCTATTGCAGAAGGCAGGTCCCAGCCCATGGCGGCCATCCCCCTGGAAGTCAAAAAGCGCTGGCCCCTTTTTATCTTGAATGCCTGGGAGCTCGTTATGTACGCAGTGGCAGAACTTGATGGGACGATTACATCATTTTCACTAAGCAAACCTGAAAGCACATCTACGAAAACATATGGGTTCACATGCCCCTGCTCTTCGCAATATTCCGGGAGCGAAACCGGGTACTTCTTATTCCATTCCAAGCATCTTCCAATCCACTCAGCATGTTTTTTCGTCTTGTGTGCCTTTCCATTAAGCCGATTGAGCATCTCTTCCATGAACACTTTCGCATCGCTTTTGATTTTGAGCGCAGGATGCAGGATTTTCTTGTCAAGCTCGGCTTCAGAAATGTCCACCATTGCTAGTTTTGCTCCCCTCGCGAAGCTTTCATGATTATACCCTATCTGCTGAATGCCAAGCCTCGCCCCTATTACCAGCAGGAAATCTGAGTTCTGTATTACGAAACTTGCTGCCCTCTGCCCTCCAAGCATATTCGGGCGCCCAAAATAGAGCTCGTGGTCATCTGGCAAGAAATCTATCGCGCCCCAGGTTAAGAGAACCGGTATTCTAAGGGCTTCGACTAGCCTCTCGAATTCTGGGAGCCCATGTGCGAGCCTTACCCCATTTCCCGCAAGGAGAACCGGGCGCTTTGCGGAAAGAAGGAGGGTTATCACTTCTTCGACTTGTCTACTTAAAGCCTTCTTGCCAAGCTCTTCATTTTCTTTTTCCGGGGTGAATCCCTTAAGAGTTTTTTCATCAACTTGCGTTGCTTGTATGTCAAGAGGTATGTCAAGCCAGACCGGTCCGGGCCTCCCGCTCGTTGCAAGGTAAAGGGCCTTCTCGAGATGATAACGTATTTTCTCAGGCTCAATGACGAGCTCGGAATATTTTGTTATTGGCCTCACGATGTCTATGATGTTCAATTCCTGGTACCCGTTTTGCCTGAGCCCTCCGTTCAATAGGTCAGATTGCTTTACCTGACCGGATACGACAATTACGGGTATCGAGTCAACCCATGCTCCTGCAATTCCGGTTATGGCGTTTGTGCTGCCAGGTCCCGTAGTTACATTCACTAATCCAACTCCATCCGTCACTCTTGCATATCCCTCAGCAGCAATCGAGGCCGCCTGCTCATGGAGCGTGCACACATACTTCATTTTCGTTGCCTTTCCAAAAGAGTCGTTCAGGTGCATGGCGCCACCTCCGCTGAGCATGAAAACGTGCCGTATCCCGCACTCTTCCAGAAACCTTACTATGTAATCAGATACCTTCAACATCAGTTCGCCCCTATTCTTCAGGCAGCAAGTCTATCATCATATTCTTCTTCAGTTCATCTCGATTGAGGAACGGGAACATGTCTTCAAGCGGTTTCGAAACAAGGGTTCCGTCGGGCCGCACGGCTGAGACAAGGCGTGGTTCTATCTCCTGCTCTTTGCTGACTTCAATGAAGCAGGCGAAAGCACCTTCACTTCTGAATAGTCCTGCCATCAGTTTGTCTAGCTCTGCGTCATTTTTTATGCGCAACGTCTTGAGCCCAAAAGCCGAGCATATCTTCTCGAGATTCGGGAATCCCTTCCCGCTTTCATCATCTGCGCCAAATATCCTGTTCTTGAAATACGCCTTCTGTGCCTTCCTCACAGTGGAATGCCCGTGGTTGTCAAGAATGAAAATCTTTGCCGGAATCCTATACTTTACAATCGTCGCAAGGTCTGAGAGGCCCGCGATAAGGCCGCCATCTCCACACACTGCAATTATGTTGTGTTCCTTGTCTGCTGCATACGCCCCTATTGCTCCAGAGACGCCAAACCCTGGAACAGGGAGCCCGGAGAACGTGATTACTTTTTGGCATTTTTTGAGCGTTAGCGCCTGCACAACTACATTCAGACCCATGCCCCGGTCAGCAACAATCACGTCTCCCTCCTTCGCAAGTTCAGAAAGTTTTTCGATGAAATGATAAACGTCTACGAATTCGTCGCTTTTTCTCAGCCTAGCTTCTACAAGATATTTCTTCTTCCACTCCCTGCACGTTCCCATCCATGTAGAGCAATCTGGGAGCTTCTCGTTTGCGAGTTGCCGCTCGAGTTCCGCTATGAAATCCTTTGCGTCAGCGACAATCGGAAGCTCGGGAGAGATAGTGAATTTCTTAACCTCTTCTGGGTCAATGTCAACCACAACCTTCTTTGCCTCCCTTGCGAAGGCATCGTGCTTGCACCCTATCTCCTGCATGGACAATCTGCTTCCTATCACTATCAGAAGGTCGGAATTCTGCACTGCGAAGTTGGCTGAGCGGTTGCCAAACGAACCGAACACCCCGAGGAACTGGCGGTGCCCGGTTTCGATAAGGTCCTTTCCGTTAATGCTTACAACAATCGGGACTTTGAGTTTGCCAATGATTGTCCTCAGCTCTTTTTCAGCACTAGAAAGCCTTATTCCATGTCCAGCTATAATAAGGGGCCTTTTCGCGCCTTTCAGTAATTCGACCGTGCGGGCAACGTTTCTAGCGAGCCTCGCCCGAGCGAAGTCATTATCCTCCAGCGTCTCTCCTGGAGCAAATGCCCGCAGTTCATCCTCATCAATCACCCTGCTTTGTATGTCAAGAGGTATGTCAAGCCAGACCGGTCCGGGCCTCCCGCTCGTTGCAAGGTAAAGGGCCTTCTCGAGATGATAACGTATCTCTTCCGAGTTATCGACACGGGCAGCGTACTTTGTTATTGGTTTTACAAGCGAGATTGTGTCGAGTTCGCTTATGCCAACCTGCCGCAGCCCAGTGCCGCAGGCTGTTTCAGTAGATTTTGCCTGGCCCGATATGATAAGGCCGGGGACTGAGCTCACCCATAAGCTAGCAATTCCGCTTATCGTGTTTGCTGCTGAAGCGCCTGCCGCAACTACAGCTACTCCGGGCCTCCCGCTGACCCGAGAATAGGCGCCGAGAGCCATCACAGTATTCCTCTCGTCGTGAAGGAACACATACCGTATTTGTTCACTCTTGCCAACTGCATCAAGCAGGTGAAGATTCGCCGGTCCCGGAGCCAAAAAGAACCCACCTAAACCTTTCCTCTCAAGGTACGAAACGATATAATCAGAAAGCCTAATCATCGTATCCCGCTTCTTTATGATTAGAAGTTCGACTTCCCCGCTCGCTTTGACGTTTTCCCGGTCTATTCCCTCAAGGTCAATAGTATCCCCGACAGTTGCAATTGGTTTTCCCCCATGGCTGTTGATTCCTCCCGAAAGAAGGCTGATTGCATCCGCCTGAAGCCCCCGAAACGCCCTTCGGAACTCATTTGGTCCACTGTAGCGGGCTATGCGGATGCTGCAGCTCCCGAATTTTTTCATCGTGTTGTAATAAGCGTCGGAACCCTCAAGCGTTATGTAATTGTAGTTCTGGAGATTAATCGAGTAGTGCTCCTTGCTTTCATATGGCATTCCCGCTCTGCCGTGTGCGTCCTTGAAACGGACAAGGTCTCGCTTATTCACCGGGCTCTCTATTTCCATCACGTAAATTCCGCCCTCAGATTTCGCAGTTGTACAATGAAAGACGCCTTTGTCTATCCTCAGTCCATCCCCTGCCGAGAGCTTGAACTCACCATTAAGTGAAGAGCAGACCGCCTCGCCGGCAATCAAAACAAGCGAGGTCTTTTTGTTTGGGTGGCAATGAAGGGAGGTCTGGAATCCTTTTTTTATGTATAATATCCAAACGGCTACCCCCTTATTTACGAAAATCAAATATTCGTGGCCCCAGGGCTTGCGGACAACCACTCTTGAGTAATCAAAGAAGTCGTCAGCCTGGGTTGAGGGGTCAACATTAATGGCGCTCAGGGTCTTAATGTCAGACTCGCTGCGCTCAATCCGTCTTATCATATGCACCCATTGTTTTTTCAGCATAAATGGTTAAAAATGCGAGGGCTCCAAAATTCCCGCGGGGCCCTTATGCAGTTTAGAGCTGTTATTTTCGATTTTGATGGCACGGTTGTCCAGAGCGAGGGAATTCATTTTCGCCTCTTTCGGAAAACCCTCGCAAAGACAGGGGTAAAACTTACAAGAAAAAAATATTACACTGAGCTAATAGGCACTGGGACCGCAAGCATAATCGCTAAGTCAGTAGCCGATGCTGGAAAGGAATGTGACATCAATGCACTCGCTGAGCAGAAGCTTTCCGCTTATAGGGCGTACGTTTTCAGAAATAGCCTTCGGACAACGCCAGGCCTTCGGACATTTCTTAAGCGCCTGAAGAAAAAAGGGATAAAAACCGCGATAGCGAGCAGCGGAAACAAGGAGACGATGTCTGAGCTCCTAACGAGATTGAATCTAGACGCTTGGTTTTGCGTTTTAGTCGGCAGCCAAGACGTAAAGAACCGTAAACCAGATCCAGAAGTGTTCCTCAAGGCAGCAGAGAGGCTCGGAGTCAAGCCAGAAGAGTGCATAGTCATAGAGGATGCGCCACTAGGCATTGAAGCTGGGAGGCGTGCTGGGATGAGGGTAATACAATTAGAATCAAAACTCATACCGAAAGTCAACGGTTTTGAGTCCATAAAACGCTTCAGCGACCTTAAGATTTGAGTTAGGCGAAGGCTGTGCCCTGCCCCGTTATTCGCCTTTTTGCATAACGTTCTTTTTGATAAAAGAAACATACCACGGTATCGTTTCCTTCAAGCCTTTCTCTATAGGGTACTTCGCTTCCCATCCGAGCAGTTTTTTCGCCTTCTCGCTTGAGAGGTATTGGTTCTTTATTTCCCCTCCCGCCTCGTTCAGTATCACGGGCTTCAAGTCCGACTTCATCCCCTTGAGTATCTTCTGGACGAGCTCAAGCACAGTGATCCTGTTCGCCGTGCTAAAGTTGAATGCCTGCCCAAGGACCTCTTTTCGCCCCATGTTCTCGGCTAGCCTGATGTATGCGTCCGCGGCATCCCTAACAAAAAAGTAGTCCCTTATGTAAGTCCCATCGCTCCTAATCACCGGCTTCTCGCCCAGGAGGACGGACTTGATAGTCCCCGGAATTATTCGGTTGAAGTTCAAGTCCCCTGGCCCATAAAGGTTCCCGCATCTCGTGATGCAGACTGGGAGCCCGTAAGTATAATAGTAAGACTGCGCTATCAGGTCTGCGCAGCTTTTTGAGACGTCATATGGGTGCCTCCCATGCAATGGCGCTTCCTCAGTGTAGGGAAGCTTATCCTGGTCCCCATAGGCCTTGTCTGATGATGCGAACACGACCTTCTTTACGAGCTTCGAGTTCCTCGCAGCTTCCATTACGTTCCAAGTTCCCTCAATGTTCGCCTTGAACGTTGCAACCGGGGAGCGATTCGCTGCGCCAACTATTGCCTGCGCCCCAAGATGAAACACAGTTTCAATCTCGTACTCGTTCATCGCTCTCTCGACTGTCCAGTAGTCCTCAAAGTCTCCCCTGACGATTCTCGTTTTCTTGTAATCCCCCGTCTCAAACAACATTGACTCTGGGACAAGGTCCCTCATTATTATTGTTGTGTTGGCGCCTTTTGACGCAAGCTCGCCAACTACCCATGAACCCAAAAACCCGGAAGCCCCGGTCACAAGAACGTTTTTCTCGAGCCAGAATCCCTTCATTTCCACACCTTCCAGGGGGTCTTCCCCTCGTCCCACATCTTGTTAAGGTCGAGATAGTCTTTGTAAGTGTCCATGCCGAACCAGAATCCCCCGTGCTTTAGCATCGAGAACTGCCTAGCTTTAACGAGCTTCTCAAATGGTTCGGACTCCATGATGCAGGACTCATCGCCCGAAATGTAATCAAAGAAATCCTTCTTGAAGCAGTAGAATCCGCCATTCACATAATCCTCGAGCACGGGTTTCTCGACAAATTCCCTCACGATTCCGCTCTCGCCCTCCCGCACCATTCCCCACTTCGAGTGCGGGTGGACCGCAGTCATTGTACCAATCCGTTTCTTCTTTTCGTGAAAGTCGAGAATTTTTTTTATGTTAACATCCGAGAGCCCATCCCCGTAGGTGAGCATGAACTCATCCCCATCTATGTATCGTTCGATTCTCTTGACCCGGGCGCCAGTCATTGCCTTGAGCCCGGTTTCTACGAATGTTATTGTCCAGTCCTCCTCGTTCCCTCTGCGATGCACGATGTCGCTCTTCCTGTCCCGGAGCCTTATGGAAAAGTCATTGTGCATGAGCTCGTGAGTTAAGAAAAATTGTTTTATTGCGTCGCCCCTGTACCCGAGGCACAGGACGAACTCGTTGAACCCGTAGTGTGAATAAATTTTCATTATGTGCCAGAGGACAGGCATCCCACCAATTGTGACCATCGGCTTCGGCTTGAACTCTGTCTCCTCTTTCAGCCTGGTCCCTTCGCCACCGCACAGTATTACTACCTTGGGATTTCCCATTGACTCCCCCCAGATTTCTTTCCCCGCAACACCTTAAGTAAGTTTCGCTTGAGTTGCGTTAGGGCGTTGACAAATACAATGCGCCATGGCACGGTGGGAAACGCCCGGGCGTTTCCCAGTCGGCCTCGGGGCCGACCAAGCGCCCCGAGGCGCTTGCCGTCGAATGCCGATGGCGCATTATTCAACGCCCTATTGCTTCATACACCATACCAACTGACAAATGGCGTTTTGCACTCGAGTCTGGGAATTCGAACCGATTCTCTCGAGAGGCCACGAGCCGTGAGGTGGAAAAGCCACTGCAGCGCGCTTAATATTGCGTCAAACCGTATCCCGTTGTGTGTGGGGTCTTAAGGGCTTTCACCAGGCTCGCGAGAAGCAGGTAGGGGGCGAGGAAAAGGGGCAGGAGGAAGAACAGACCGAGAATCTTAAGCAAATGCAGGGGAAGGCTTTCGTTGTCGGCAATCAGCAAGAGATGTCCGTCATCAACCTCCATATACGCTTTCTTCGGAGCAATCGAAGTCAGCGTCGCAGCAAGCCCAGAAGTCACGTTGGTTAAAACAACCCTCTTCCTGAAAAGCGCCGGCAGGCCCCTGAGAGCCAGGCCCGGCCCTTTCCCAGAATAATCGACCCTCAGGAAGCTCCCGGCAAGCTCATTTTCCTGAACAACGAAGCTCGCGAATCCACTCTCAAGGTGTTTCTTGGATTCCTTTCCAATGGTGAACA
Organism: Microcaldota archaeon; assembly: GCA_041305385.1. Lineage (GTDB taxonomy): Archaea > Micrarchaeota > Micrarchaeia > Burarchaeales > JAKAKT01 > JAKAKT01. Next base: position 58,781 of record JBFYLO010000046.1, read on the forward strand.
GCAGGGTGACCTTCAGGAGCCCCAGGAAAGTTTTCCTTCCGTAACCTGGGAAAAAGAGGAGCAGCATCGGAAGCGAAAGAGCTACTGTCCCCAGGAACCGGAAGAATGCTTTCGGAACCCCAGTTATGTGCGCAGTGTTCGTCGTGTATAGCCAGTACTTGTCGAACTTTCTGTAAGTAATCTCCGAAGAATGCTGGTAATAGCGCCTGACGATGTAAGACCGCTCCTTTATCCTCTCACTGTACTCGCAGTCGTCCGCCCCATAATAAAGAGGCTTATAGCAGAGCCCGTATCTCCTGATGAGTTCGGATGAATAAAGCTGATAATGGAATCCCGCCCCCTGGGAAGTCTTGTATCCTTGCTCGTCTATCTGTGGCTTTTCCCCATCCGCCTCATTGATGGAGCCTACAAGCCCGCGCTCCTTGTTCTTCATCAGCTCCTCCACAAGGTCCTTGTCATAGGGAAGGCAGTCTACATCCGTTAATATCATGTATCTGTAGCCGTTCTCCAAAGCATACCTCTGCCCGGCGAATATCCCCCCCGAGCATCCGCTGTTCTCCTTTCTAACTGCAGCCACGAGCCCGAACCCAAGTTTTTTTCCCTTCATGAAGCGGGCCACCCTTTCAACTTCCCCGCCCGGCTCCATTACCACAATCACATCAAAGGCACCCACCGTCTGCTTCGAAAGCCTCTCGAGGTGCTCGAACAGCAAAGGATATTCGTTATAGAAGGGAATCACTATCAGCAGGTCCTGCCCCTGCCTGTCGAATTCACGAACTTCTGAAAAAAGGGAAACCATCCAATAACCAATCAGCCCTTGTTTTTCTGGGGCGGCAGAATCCCCTCAACATGCCGGTTCGCCCGCCTGTAGGCTTCGATGGTCCCTATGTCAAGCCAGTAGTCCGGCTTGCAGACATACCCTGCGAGTTCGCCGCTTGAGGCAAGGGCTGGGAAAATCGTCTCCTCGACCCTTTTCCTCTCGAGCTTCAGCGCGCTATGCGCCCCTTGCTCCAGGATGTAATAGCCGGCATTGGCGAGGTTTGACGGGGCTTCCTCGAGCTTCGGTTTCTCTACGAACCTCTTAACAAGCCCATCGCCATAGTCCGCTATCCCGAACCGGTTCACCTCATCGTCTGGAACCTCGAAAAGCGAGAGGGTCGCAGAGCGCTTCATCTTCTTGTGAAACGCAAACATGTCCACAGTGTCTATGTTCGAGACGACGTCCCCGTAGGCCACGAAAATCGGCCCGTGGACTGCCTTCTCAGTCAATACGATTTTCAGGTCCCCGCCGGTCTCCCATCCCAATGCAGTTACCAGTTCGACCTCGACCCCATAATCCATGTGGCTTATGTAGCTTTCAATGGTGGTCCTGGAGCGCGAGACTGCCACATAAATCTTCTTTACCTCAGGGCATTTTCTCAGGTTCTCTATGGCATAATCGAGCACAGGCTTCCCCCCGACCGGGAGAAGCGGTTTCGGGATGGCGTAGGTTATCGGCCTCATCCGTATCCCCTCTCCTGCTGCAAGCACAATCCCAATCATAGAACCTCGCCCCTGAACCATTCAATCGTTCTCGCGAGCCCGTCCCGCATGTTCACCTCGGGCTCCCAACCAACCGCCTTCTTTACCTTGCCTATGTCCGGCCTCCTCCTCTTCGGGTCATCCTGCGGAAGAGGCCCATAGACAACTTTCGAACTGCTCTTGCAGAGTTCCCCAATGGTTTTCGCTATCTCATTGACAGTGACCTCGTGCGGGTTGCCGAGGTTGAAGAAGTCGAATTTTATTTTTGAGAACGCGAGTTTTTCCATCCCTGCAGCCAGGTCGCTCACATAGCAAAGGCTCCTCGTTTGGCTCCCATCCCCGAACAGGGTCATGGGCTCGCCCTTCAGCGCCTGAGTTATGAGGGTCGGGACCACCCTTCCGTCATCGGTTCTCATCCTCTCGCCGTAGGTGTTGAATATGCGGACAATCACTGTTTCCACTCCGAATTTTTTATTGTAAAGATAGCAGGCGGTTTCCGCCAGCCTCTTGGACTCGTCATAGCAGGAGCGCGGGCCGATGGTGTTCACATTCCCAAAATAGGTCTCCTTCTGGGGGTGCTCTAGGGGGTCTCCGTAGATTTCAGATGTGGAGGCCTGGAGCACCCTTGCCTCGTGCTTCCTTGCGTTCTCGAGGACGTTCCTAATCCCGAACGCATTCACCTCGAGGGTCTCGAGCGGGTATCTCTGGTAGTCGATGGGCGAGGCAGGGGAAGCCATGTTGAAAACCACGTCGCACTTTATGTCGAAGGGCTTCCTCATGTCGTGCTTCTGGACCTCGATGTTCATCCCCCTTAGATTTTCCTTCTTCCCGGTTATGAAATTGTCTAGGCAGATTACCTCATGGTCCTTCGAGAGCCTCTCGCAGAGGTGGGAGCCGATGAATCCCGCCCCCCCGGTAACGAGCACTTTCATGTCGAAGGGAATGCAAATTCAGATTATTAACTTTTGCTACCAGCGATGATTTCTGCAGAGCCCTACCAGCAGACCCCTTCGTAGTTCCCGCCGCTCTTCTTCTTCAGGACTTTCCTTCCGTCAAAAACGATTTTTCCAGCATAGAGCTTCTCGTCCCGGAACTCCTTCCACTCAGTGACCACGAACACTACATCTGAGTAGGCGAGAGCCTCCGTGAGGCTTTTCGCATAGCCTATCTTGTTCCCGAATATCCCCCTGGCGTTCTCATTCGCCTCTGGGTCGTAAGCCATCACCGAAGCCCCTTCCTCGAGAAGCCTGTTGATTATCTTTATGCTCGGGGCTTCCCTCATGTCATCGCTGTCCGGCTTGAAAGCGAGCCCGAGGACCGCGATTTTTTCCCCTTTCAGGTTCATTCTCTTTTTCGCAATCTCCACGAGCCTGTAGGGCTGCCCCTCGTTCACTTCGAGCACCGAGCCAAGGAGCCTGGGTTTCACCCCATTCTCCTTGAAAAGGGAAACGATTGCCTTCACATCCTTCGGGAAGCAGCTCCCGCCGAACCCGACCCCTGCATTCAGGAACTTCCTGTTGAGCCTGCTGTCGAGCCCCACGGCATCCATCACATCATAAACGTCTATGGAAAGCTCCTTGCACAGGTTCCCCATCTCGTTCGCGAAGCTGATTTTTGTCGCGAGCAGGGAGTTGCTCGCATATTTTATCATCTCAGCGGTTCTCCTGTTCGTCTTTATTATGGGGCACTTGAAGTGCGCATAGAGCTCCGAGACTTTATCCATCGTCCGCTCATCCTCGGCGCCTATGGCGAGCCTGTCAGGATTGAAGAAGTCGTTCACGGCCATGCCCTCCCTGAGGAACTCGGGGCTCATGGCGAGCCCGAAATCCACCCCGTCAATTTTTCCTTTCTTCTTTGCAAGCCCTGCGAGCCTGTCAGTGGTGCCCGGGACAACCGTGCTCTTCACTACGATGGCCCGGAAGGAGTCAATGGCTGAAATGACATCAAGGAACGATTTGTCGATATAAGAAAGGTCTATGGACCCGTCATTCCTGGACGGCGTCCCCACTGCGATGAAAATAATCTCGGCACCTGGAAGGGCTGCCCCGAGGTCAGTTGTGGCAGTCAGGTTCTTCCCCACAACATCATTCATGAGCTCCTGAAGCCCCTCCTCATAAATCGGCGGCTTCTTCCCGTTTATCATGTCAACTTTCTTTCTGTCAACATCGATGCAGGAAACATTATGGCCAAGCTTCGCGAAGCCGCAGCCCGTAATCAGTCCGACATATCCGGTCCCTACAATGCAAATTTTCATGAAACCACTCTTTAACTAACGCGTACAACAATTAAAATTCTTCGGACGGGGTTTCCTTGTTGTATTGGAATTTGCTAATTCCGATGAGGCCAAATTTCTGCGGAAATTTGTCCCTTGGCTGCATCTCCATTGGCCAGAATACGGTAACGTTAAATAGTATGCAGTAGATATAATCTCATGGAGACGCTCGATGAGCTCAGGCAGGAGATTGAACTCTGTGTTCGAATGAAGCGCGGTGGCCCTTACGACGAGGAATTCGTGAAAAAAGAGCTTCCAGAGAGGCAAAAGCGAATTCTAGAATCCCTTAGGGCAGTCAGCAGGGCTGTTTCCCTAAGCGAGGACCAGCGGTCGCTTCTTTATGAGATAACTGACATCATCGAGAACGAAAGCAAGTTCAACAACGCAGAATTCCTCGAAAGCGCCAAGAGAAAAACAGAGGATCTTGCGCAGAACGTAAGAGAATGAGCCCCCCCTACTTTCCTATAAAGTGCTTTAATCTCTCACCAAGCCCTTCCTTCCGCTTCTTCTTGTCCCTCATGTACTCAATGGCGCAATCCTTGCAGAGGACCCTTTTTTCATCAAGCGGAAGGCCGATTCCAACGACGGGCTTTCCGCATTTATCGCATTTGCCCCCAACGGACACCGCCATCCCCACCCCAGCAAATCCTTTCCTTGCACAGTCCTCGCAAAGGGTCTTTCCATCAGGCCCCTTGAACTTCTTCTGCCACTGCTTAATCTCCTTCCGGCATGAGGCGCAAACCCACTCCTCCCTCCGCTGCAGCTCCTTCTTGTAGCAGTCGCGGCAAAGGGTGACCCCGAGCGAGCGGTTGACGTCGCTCTCGTTCATGCGCTTCAGGCACTTCGTGCAGAGCAGGTTCTTTCCTTCTGCACTGAACCTCCTCCTATAACAATCCGAACATATCTGGAAGCTGTCGTAATAGTGCCGTTCCCAGTCGTAAATCTCCCTGCCGCAGCCGGTGCAATTGGGCATGTTTAGGATGTTGGACCAGGTTTAATAAAACAGTTCCCCCAGTCACCACATAGCCTAATTTTTCTCGAGCCACTCGAGCGCTTCCAGGTATTTCCCAACAGGGGCTATCTGATGGCCCCCGCTGAACGAAATCCACCTGGTCTTTATCCCGGCGTTCCTCAAAAACTCCGCATCGCGCTTTAGGTTATCTGGTGTTTGGACAGTGTCCCTATCACCAGACAGTATTACGACCTTTTCTACCACTGAGCTGTCGAATCTTCCACTGTTGTCAAAGTTTTGTCCAACATATACCCTGCCATCTTGATTGACAGGAAGCTGGCCATCGTTGCAGATAATCCCATCCGCCAAACCTGGGTTCAGATAGGCCACGATGTATGCAATCTGACATCCGCCGGAGAACCCGCAGAGATACACATCAGCTGCTCCATGCGATTCCTGTATCTCAGCTATTGGGTCATCGAGATTTGCCAAATATTCCTCAGAATACGGGTTTTTCGAAACAGCAACAATCAAGCCGGAATCCTCTGCCAGGGGCTTAAGGGCCTCTACGTATGCCCCGCTGTCCCTGCTCGGATAAAAGCAATACAGGAGCCCATTTTGGGAGTAATCAGCAGGCAAGACCAAATCATACCCTGCGTGGCTTTCGATTTTCACCAGAGCCTTCTCTTCCTGTTGAACCCCGGAGATAGGGATTCCGGAACCCGCAGCAGACTTTTGGTCGTCTATCTTTTTTGTGCAGCCAAACAGGAGTAAAAAGAGCAAGAGAGCGACAATCATTCCCGAATACTGGGGGCCCATGCATTCACTCCTCCTTGCAGTTTATAATAAGTTTGTGCATCCGAACCGCACTGCCAGTAATTCGACATGCCGACAGCCAAAACTTTACCCGAAGGGTTTTATCATTATCTCCCCAATTCCTTTTCATGTATGCGTTCGTCTCAGTCGGGCAGTGCGGCGGGGGCATTCTCGATTCCGTGTTCAGCGAGAAGTCCGTCTTGGCCACTTCGAAAGCACTCGCCATCAACTCCGCCACCAGCGACCTCATGAACCTGAAGAACATAGGGAGGGAGAACTGGCTCGGGGTCTCGAAAAACGGCTTCCTCCGGGGTAAAGACAAGGACTTCAGCAGCATAATTGCCGGCGGGTACGGGCAGGAGCGGTACAAGGCAGAGCGGGATGCCCTCTTGCACTACGGCCAGCTGCTCGAGGAGCTCGGGGCGCACTTTCTCGATGGGACAACGGACACGAAAAAGATTTCCTGCGCATTCGTCCTTTTCGGCCTGGGGGGAGGGACGGGGAGCGGCACAGGCCCGGTGGTCGCAGCTGCATTCAGGTCCCTGGGGATACCAGTGATTGCCATCGTGGTAATCCCTGCCGGAGAGGAGGGGAGCCTGGCTGCGAGCAATGCCTACGTGAGCCTGAAAAAGCTCTCAGGAATCGCCAGTTCCATACTGCTCATAGACAACCAGCGCATCGCCTACACTGGGAACATGGCAAATGCCTACAGGCGATACAACGATTATGTTGCGCAGGCGATCACCGAGCTCATACTGGGCAGCGCAACTGAGCGGATAAACCCAGCCGCTTTTGCAGGCAATCCCCCGGTGATTGACATCAATGACATAATAACCGCAACCACGCTCAAGGGCCAAGTTGCCTATGCGTGCCTTGCGCGCTCGAGCGAGAGGGCGCGCGACATTCTCCACTACCTGATTCCTTTCGGCGGATGGAAGAAAATCGACGTCATAAAGCTGCTCTACGAATCCTTCCTCAAGCTCACTGTGGAGGGCATCCGCCCGGAGGACTGCGAAAAGAACCTTGCTCTCCTGAGGCTTCCTCCCCATTACCTGGAAAGTTCCGGGGAGCTTGCGCCAATCGATATAATACGCAGCTTTCTCTCAGAGCGTTCGGCCATGAAGCAGACCCACCTCGGGGTTTCCCTCACAAAGAGGAACCTGGTCTCGACGGTTCTGCTGTTCACCTACTCCGAGGAAAAGATGGAGCGGATAGGGCAGCTGAAATCCCAGGCTACCTACTATAAGCAGGAAAGGACCGAGCCAGTTTCGATTCCAAAGATGTTCCTCTTCAAAATCGAGGTTCCGGATTCCCCGAGGGCCGAAGTCGAGGTCGAGGGCGCCAGGAAGCCGGCAGGAGGGGTTTTCGCCCTCAGGGAAGGCCGCCATCAGATGAGGATACTCTCCCCGGACCGCGAGCCTTACTCAGGAACGCTCCAGGTGGAAAAGCACTCGACGCTCTCAGTTGCCCTCCAGCCCAAGAAAGGCGGGAGAGGGACAATCCAGGTCTCAGTGCTCTCTGCCGGGAAACCGGTCAAGGATGCAGAAATCGTCATAGGCGACAGGACGGAGAGAACCGGCGAATCCGGAAAGAGCGAATTCGAAATCGAGCTTGGCTCCCACAAGCTCACGGTGGTCCATCCCAACTACAAGGTCTATGAGGCCGAGGTGAGCTGCAGCGGGGAATCTGCAGCCTGCACCGCGGAGCTCGCCCCCAAGGGAGAGGGGAAGAAAGGGAAAGGAAAGAAGTGAACCGATGGATGTTCGGCGTCATATCGAAATCGTCGAGCCGTATTAAGTTTGGAAATTGAGATGTCTCGATTCTCTATCACACCAAATAATCGTCCAGTTCCACAATCATCTTTTCCGCAGAGTCAAGCAAAAACATCGAGAGCCGTATGTTGAAGACAGTCGGGTTGACCAGGAGCTTCTGCGCGGTTTTCCAAAGGATGAGGGGCGGGTAGATTGCGCCCTTTCCTGCGCTGTGGGTTATCAGGAGGTCGACCTGGCTGAGTTTTTGCTTTGCCGAGAAAATGTCCGGCGAGCGCGGAGCCGGCAATTCGACTGCCCTCGGCTTCTTCCCCTTCGCCTTGGCGTACAAGGAGAGGTTCCTCCTCTCAATCATTCCCCTGGCGGTCTGGGCTATGGCAAACGAGGCACTCTTGAGGGCCTCGGAGCGCAATTTAGGGTCTGACTGGCTCCTCGCCTCTTCGAGCCCAATCTTGTGGACTGCGAGGCATACGTTAAAAAGATAGTCTGGAATCGCCTGGTTGTACCCATTCCCTATCTCCTCGCGCCCCTTTCTCGCCGAAGAAATCGCCTCCTCCAGCTCCCTCGCGTCAGGGCTCGGCTTATCCTTCAAGAGCCTGACCTGGAGCAGCCTGCTTTCGCCTATCCTTATCCTTTGCCTGAGTTCGGCATGTCCCTCAGCCAGTATGAACAGTTCCAGTTCGCCCTTCTCAACCTCAAAGGCCGCCTTCCCATAAGCATCCGTAATCGAAACATCAGTTCCGAGCTTCACATCCGTCCCCTCAAGAGGCTCGCCAGAGGCGGATATCACAAGAACTGTGAACGGGCCTTTTCCAGCCTTTGACTTTCTTATCCCAAGGAATATGAGTGCGAGCGCCCCGAGAAAAATCAGAAGAAGAACAATTGCAATGACTGCGACCAGGATTATACTGAGCAACCAATTACCTCTTTTTTCTCCTCTGGTCCGGTTTGGGGTTGGAAGAGGTTTCAGCCTGAGCTGTTTTTGGTGTCTTTTTGACTCCCACAGTCTCCTTCATCCATCCTTCAAGAAGCTCTTCCTCAGCCCCTCCCCCCTTCCTGGCCTTTCCTATCAGCTCGTCAGTCTTCTTGGAATACTCCCTCAGCCAGCCCTCAATCTTCTCCAGCTCCTCAGCCTTCAGAGCAGCCTTGATGTTCGGATGGTCCTCATCCTTTATCTCCAGTGCTCCCCCTGGCCCGTGCTTCAGGTTTTCGGAGAATGCCTTGAACTTGCCTATGCTCCCCCTGAGGAGCTTCTTCAGGCTGAACCCGCCTAGAAGGACCATCACATCGAAGTTATCGCCCTCCTTTGCAGTGAGGCTGCAATATCGGACGAGCCCTCCATGGCTCCCAGCCATGAATCTCCCAGAGAGCTTTCTTGCAGCATCCTCAAGCCCCTCCTGTGTGAAGGTCCCGTCGCGCACCAGCTTCTCCGGCGCCCGGAGGACGAAATAGGCCATAGTGGCGGTTTTCTCCTCAATGGGGCACATCGGACTCCTGAGCGCGAGCTCAAGCCCGGCTTCCATCCCAATCACATCCGGGTCGTTTTCCCAGGAGATGCACGGGGTGAAGTGGTAAACTCCGAAAGAGGTCGGGAGCTGGTAATAATCCGCAACATCAATTGTCGCCTCCGAGCCTTTCCCGCTTGGCGCGACCATCATGTCAACTGCCTTTATGATTTCGCGGTTTATCAGATAGAACTTGTCTTTCTGGCCCACGGCCCCTATGGAGTCAGCCACCCTACTATTGTGGACCACAATGACCATTTCGCAGTTCCTCTTCCCGCCTTCCCCGTACTTGAGCAGCCTCGTGAATCCGCATATGGCATTGAAGTGCCTCTGGGAGGCCTCCGAGTCAAGGGGCCAAATCCCGAGAGAAATGTAATTCCCCTGGGCAGCTGTCGGCATCTTGCTCTTGAGCTGGCTTATGATATACGGAAGGCTGCCGTTCCCGGTTCCCCCGCCCAGCGTCGCTATGCCGAGTACCACATCAGCCTGCGCAAGCTGCGAGTTCGAGAAATATCTCCTGATGGTTTCGAAGTCCTTGGCCGCCTCTTCCTCCCCAATCTTCCAGACATTGCCGGCGCCCGAAGGAGCTGAGCCGAATATGCATGTTTTCTCCTTTTTTATCTTTTGAAGTATTGAATTGAACTCGGGGCTCAGGCGGGCTCCAAACGCCTTCTCAGGCCTTATGTCCGAGGCAGTGGTGTTGAAAAGAAGTATCCTGTCGCTCATATACTTGTTCTGGAACTCTGCAAGGTACTGAATCGCTATCTTGTTGGCGCCCTCGCCTGAGGCTATCATGCCCCACTCAGTGCCTTCCCTCTCTTTTTTCGCCATGTCATCAGTCCATTATTAGTCTTGGTTCAGGTGCTTCGATGAACTTCGCCTTGGGGTGTTTTTTCTTGTAGAGCAAAAAGAACAGCTCCGGATATTTTACGTCCAGGTCCCGCGCTGCGACCCGTCTGCTCTCCTCAAGCCTCGCGTCTATGAGCCTTTCGACTTTAGGGTAGCTCCTCATAATTTTGACGTTCCTTATGAGCTCACCAGTTCCCGGCCCCACTTCCCTGAGCATCGAGGCAAGCTTCTTTGTGAACTCGGGCAGGCTCCCCCCAGGGACCTCTATCTTCGGCGGAAGCTTTGAGGCCAGCTCTCGGGGAGGTTTGTAATTCTCCAGTTCCTCCTGCAGAAGTTCAATTTTAGTCGAGAGCTCCTCCAGGGACTTTCTGACAACCTCGCGGTATTCTCTCTCGGATTCCTTAAGCCTTCCGAGCTTTCCCGGGTCATCCAGCTCCTTCAGGGCGTTGGCCATTCCCTCGACCTTGGCCCTTAGCTCAGCGAGCCCCTCGCCTTCCGCCACCCCGAGGACCGATTCCATCGAGTCTGTGAGCGACTTCTTTGCAGCATAAAAGTCGTTCCCCATCATTCCCCTGAGTTTTTTCCTGAGGCCTGCCAGCTCCCCGGCGGTTTCAGCAAATTCGCCCTCGTCAACATGAATTTTTCCGAGCGCATAGGTCACTTCAGACGCTCCCCTCCTCCCAGCCTCGGCAGTCGCAATCCCCTTCGCCTCCTCAAGGCAGTCCATGAGCGCCTCCTTGGAGAGCGCCGCAAGCTCCTCCCTCTCCTCAATCATCTCATTAAGGCTTTTCGCGTCCCTCGAGAGCACGCCTTCGAATTTCGAGTAGATATCCCCTACGGCAAAGCCGGCAGAGGCAAGCCCCCGCATTCCCCCGTCGAGTTCAGAGGCTTTTTTCTTGAGAATCGGTGCATACCTGTCGGCAACCGACCTCTTGACTGCGCCGAGCCTGTCCCTCACCTCAGCAGAGCGGGTAGTCAGGAACGTCAGGTCGACTCCCCCGAGCTCATCGCCCATCACTTCGAAAGACGGGCTGCAGCACTTGAGCGAGGCAAGCTCCTGTCCCAGCCTCTCCAGCTCAGACATGGCCCCGCCAGTATCAACCTCCCCGGAAACCTTTTCTAGCAGGGCCTTCGTCCCCTTGCACTCGTTGCAAATGTGGCTGGCAATCTCGGTCTTCCTAGAGCTTATGGCAGTGTCCCGCAGCTCGACAGTGTCGGACATCCTCCTGAAAAGCCCCGGCATCACAGCATAGAGAAGGACGAACACCACGAATGAGACTAGATAAACCATGAACGGGACGAGCACGTTGTTGAAGACGAAGTAGAGAATCAGCCCGAAGATTATCACAGTAATTATGACTGCTGAAGAAATCCCGTAGAGTTTAAGCTGGCGCATAAGTTCCCCTCGCAGGATAGTCTAACACTTAAGGTTAAAAAAGGGTGTGGGTGAGATTCGGTAACTAGCCTGCCTTCACATAAATGTTGCCGATTAACTTTCGTTTGGCTTCTGGTCCCTCCTCCTTAAAGTAGTAATAAACGACAATTTTCCCAGAATATTGGTCTCTTTCCCCAAAATAAATGGCGTTTCCGGTCTCGTCATTGCATGGGATTAGGAACTTGGAAGAATTGGCGGCTGCGACTTCTATCCCACTTGGAATTGCTGTTGGCGAACAATCAACCCCACTGCAATCTACAGTCAGGTTCGCTTTTGTACACACGATTTCAGTTATGATAATCGTTTTCTGAAGACCATTTTCTAGAGTGACTTCGAGCTTGTCAGTATCGCTGGAGAGATGAAAATTGTGGCAATCAATACCGGCGGGCATTAAGCAAGCCTCATACGAACCAGGAACTGGCCCGGTGGAACATAAAGCAGCAAGAACCAATATAAAAAGCACAATAACCACGAATGCCCAACCACTTGAAGCAAAGCGGACTATGGGAGAATTCTCACTGTCGTCTCTAAACACCCTAAACATCCTTGGGACTGAAACCAGCGTTATAATTGCTCCAACCACAGCAAGGATTCCAAAAAATGTCGGGACAATTGAAGGGGAAGAGCGTGAAGACTCGAGTGCCAGGTAACCGAGGATTAGCGTGAGAATTCCGGCCAAGAAGCCAGTTTTCGGGTCGTCCAACCTTATCATAACCTACCTCGGACAGATTTCTCAGTTATCCTGCTTTTGCGTAAACGTTCCCAACCACCCGCCTCACCATGCTCGGCCCCTCGTCCTCGAAATAGTACTGGACATTGATTTTCCCGGAATAAGCATCTCCTTGCTTGAAACTCATCGGGTTCCCGCTTTCATCACGACAAGGGATAGAGAACGACAGCTTTTGGCCAGGGGAGACGGTCTGCTTTTCAACTTCCACCTGCTGGTCTGTCTTTTTGGTGCAGGCGAGGTGCGTAATTACAATTTTCTTTTGGAACCCGCTCACCAACTCAATATCAAGCCTTTCGGCAGCGAGCCGGGAGCTTACGCAGTTCATCCCAACGGGCATCACGCAAACTTCTGGTGGAGGAGAAACATCAAACACCCCGAGATAGAACAGCCCGGCGAGAGCTATCACTATTACGGGTATCAGCAAAATCCCAATGATGACCAAAATAACAATTCCCAGAAGAAGCTTGTTCTTTTTCAGCTCATTAAAGTCCATGCAATCGCCTCATTGGGCTTTTACTAGTATTTGCCCATCCGAAATTCTGACCGCTGTCGGCCCTTCATTCTCAAAATAATAAGCGAGGTATACTCGACCTGAGAATAACTCCCCTTGTTCGAATTTGATTGCTTTTCCGGTTTCATCTTTGCAGTTAAGAAGGATTGTTTTTGTTTCCTGTTGGCCTATGCGAACATCTTGAATTTTTTCGCATTGAGTCTCATTCTTAGTGCAGCTCATATTAGTTATTACTACTGGTTGCTGAACATTGTTGGTGAGTTTTATCTCGAGTTGATTGGCCGAGCTTGAAAGACGGATGTCGCCACATCCGAAGTAGTTAATTTGACAGTAGTAGGGAGACTTACAAATTGGTGCTACAAGCCCAACTGTAAGAAGAAAAACAAGTAGGGAGAGAACTGCCAGTATTTGCGAGATATAAACAACTTTTGACCCTTTTCTCAATGCTGCGACCGATGAGAAAATTGCAATCAGAAAACAGGTAAGGGCGATTAGTAGCAGTATAATTTGAGTAAGGAATTTCGGTTTTGGGTCACAAGATTGCGAGTAGGCAAACATCGCTATTGAGGATAATAGCGAGATTCCCACGGCAATCAAGCTTGTTTTGGGGTCGTCCCATTTTACCGTGCCATCGCCCCTACTTCTCCTTTGCGCACGCTTTCACGAATGCGAGGAACAGCGGGTTCGGCGTCTCAAGGCTTGACGTGAATTCCGGGTGGAACTGCGTCCCCATGTAGAACGGATGCCCCTTCAGTTCCATCACCTGCATGATGTTGGTCCCAGGCGCCTTTCCAGAGAACACGAGCCCGTCCCTTTCAAGCCGCTCTAGGTACTCCGGGTTCACCTCATAGCGGTGCCTGAACCTCTCGCGGGCAACCTTGCCCTCATAAATCTTGTGCGTCTCCGTCCCTTCCTTTATCTCGATGTCCCGCGCCCCGAGCCTCATGGTCGCGCCCTTGTCCTTGATTTTCTTCTGCTCCGGCAAAAGGTCTATCACTGGGTGCGGGGTCTTCTCATCAAACTCAGTGGAGTTCGCATCCTTCAAGCCACACACGTCCCTCGCCCAAGAAATGACTGCAATCTGCATCCCCAAGCACAAGCCAAAGTACGGGAACTTGTTCTCGCGCGCCCACTTGGCGCACGCAATCTTCCCTTCCGAGCCCCTTGCCCCGAAACCGCCCGGGACGATTATCCCATCGCATTCCTTCAATGAATCGACGCTGATTGTGCCTTTCTCTATCTCGGTCGTCTCAATCCATCTCAATTCGATTCCGTGGTTGATGTGCGCACCCGCGTGGACCAGGGACTCCTTTATGCTGACATAGGCATCCTTGACCTGGGTATATTTCCCGGTAATCCCGATTTTGAGCACTTTCTTCGGCTTCTTTATGCGCCGGACTATGGTTGACCATTCCTCCAGGTCGGTTCCTTTCGACTTCAGGTCAAGCTCCTTCATCAGTATGTCCCCGAGGTTCTGTTTCTCGAGGAACAGGGGCAGCTCGTAAATAGTCTCGATGTCCGGGTCGTCGAAGATGTTCTCCTCCGGGACATTGCAGAACATGCTTATCTTCCTCTTCGAATCAGGCCCGAGCATTTCGCTCTCCCTGCAGATGATTATGCGCGGGTTTATCCCGAGGCTTGCAAGAAGCCTGTTCGCGTGCTGCGTAGGCTTTGTCTTCTGCTCCCCGGAAACAAGGGTCGGGGCATAGGTGAGCTGGATGAACGTAACATGCTTCTCCTCATAATGGAGCTGCCTCATCGCCTCGAGGAAATACCCGTTCTCCAAATCGCCGACAGTGCCCCCCACTTCAACCAGCACGACATCGGCATCGAAGTTCGCCCCAACATCCCTGATCCATTTTTTAATCTCATTGGTCAGGTGCGGGACAATCTGGACATCGTAGCCCAAGTACTCGCCCCTCCTCTCCTTCTGGATGACTGCGCTGAAAATCTTGCCGCCTGTTAGCGAGTTTTGCCCGTTGAGCTTCACCCTCAGGTACCGCTCGTAGGTCCCGAAGTCCATGTCGCACTCTGTCCCGTCATCCAGGACGAAAACTTCGCCGTGCCTGTAGGGGTTCATCGTCCCGCAATCGACATTCAAGTAGCCGTCGAATTTTATCGGAACAACTTTCAGCCCCCTGCTCTGGAGAATCCTTCCGATAGAAGAAGTGACGATTCCCTTGCCGAGGCCGGACATGAGCGAGCCCGCGACGATAACAAAACGCCTCTCTTTCTCTTGCATATTATATTGTTCAGAAAAGGGTTTAATAAGAGTTGCGATTTTGGAGACAATCTGTTGCATCCGACTCCGATGGTTATTATTTATTATGCTCCAAAATTGAGTTGATTTCATGAGAAAACGAATTCCTTCCCCTCCCCCCGCCCTCCTTGCCTGCGGGATACTTTACGACAATGGCCGGGCGCTCTTCCTATGCCGAAAAAACGTGCTGGGCATTGAAACCGTCGAATTGCCCTGCGTGCTTTTGGGGAAAGGCGAGAACCCGGTTGCATCGCTCGCGATTGAATTCAGGCGGCAGACCGGAATCGACGGGGAGATTCACGAAGTGCTGTTCGAGAGGAGATTCAACGCCGGGTCCAAAAAAAGAAGAACGTGGATTCCCGCGCTGGCATTCGAAGTGACGGCTAAGGACACGAGAGCAAAGCCCTCCCCGGAGTTCTCAGGCTACAAATGGATTTATGCGGAGGACCTGGGGAAGCACAGGGTTGCGAGAATCGCAAGCTGGCTGCTCTAATTTATGTCTTGCGGTCCATATCTATCCAGTGGCATTATGGACAAGCCAAAAAACCTTTTGCGGGAAACGTCCTCCGGAATTATTTTAATGGTAGGGCTACTTCTTGTGATCCTGCTTCTCCTTAAGGGGTATCCTCTTCTATGCATCGCGTTTGTTCTTCCGATATTCGGCTTAGTTGCATTCTATGATTATCATAGGCTTGATAAGAGGAACGTGGCCCTCGGTGACCTATCCGAACTGCTTACCAAGAAAAAGATTCCATACGAGTTCAAGCGCTTTCGTTACTACTCGAGCGAAGCCATCTCAGGGAAACACAATGGCATCGAATACGTTGTTGCAACAACCAGCATTCGTGCGGCTCTTACGAAACATTACGGTCTTTTCTCACTAAAAGCTCTCCCATCTTCGTTCCATGGTTTCAGCTCTGGCATTCATCGGTGGGTCTACCTTTTCGAGTGTTATACTGACCTAAACACGCCGCTGAAAGCCGAGATTGCAAGGCCGCCAGGATTTGGGCTCGGGTCTCTTACTGGCCATCAAAAGCATTTTGATTTTGACGTGAGAAGCGAGAATACCGGCGCTGCAAAGGAGTTTATTGAAAGAAACCAGCTCTCACTCAACGAGCTTATCGACGATATCGATTCCATTGTGTTCATCCACAAAGGCTTTTTCTTTTATAGTCGCAAGTACTTGAACGCAGAGCAGCTTTTCAGGAAGCTCGAGCTGATGTTCGAAATCTCTAGGAAAGAAGGCTCTGGCTAGAAATTCTTCCCTCGAGAGAGTATTATTTATATACACCCCCATTCCCATATCATTCAGGTGGTATCATGCTCGCCAGCGAGATAATCAATTACATGGAGAAGATAGCCCCCGCCAGCCTCGCCTACCCTGACGACCTCACAGGCTTCGTCTTCGGCGACCCGGACAAGGAGGTAAAGCGCATCGGGATTTCCTGGTCCGCGACAGAGTATGTCCTGGAGCAGGCAGGCCTCCTCTCAGCCAGCACTTTCGCGAAGACCAGAAGGGTGGTCAAGCAGAAGACCACGTTCAAGTTCGACAAGAAGAAGCAGGAGAGTGAGGAGGAGAGCGTCGACATGCTCGTGCTCCACGAATACCCATTCTTCGAGGAGCTTCCCGACCTGTTCCCAGGCCTCTCCTTTTTCGAAAAGCCAGCCAACTTCAAGCGGCTCAAGGACCTCATAATGAAGGGAGTTTGCGTTTACGTCGCCCACAGCAACCTCGACGAGACTGACGGCGGCACAGCAGACCTGCTCTCCAAGACACTGGGGATAAAGGTCTCGGGCAGGATCAAGTGCGGAAGGTGGGGGAAGATTCCCGAGGCCACGATTACGAACATCATCTCCAACCTGAAGACCGCCTACGGGCTGGACGTAGTCAGGATTGTCGGCGACCCGGAGACGAACAAGAAGTTTGAAACCATAGGGTGCTATATAGGCGAAGGCCTCGCCAGCATAGACATCGTAGAGGAGTTCTATGTGAAAAAATGCCAGGCCCTCGTATCCTCCGGACTCACTGAGGACATGGCGCGCTACGCAAGCGAGCTGGGGATCGTCCTAATCGATGTCGAGCGCTCGAAGCTGGAGAGGCCCGTCATGAACATACTCACCGAGAAGATGCAGACGGACCTCAAGAACATATTCGTGAACCTGTACGAATGCGAGGACGCGATAGTCTACATGTAACCGTGATGCGATGGTTGATTTCGAACAGGCAATCAAAAAACACCCTCAACTCAGGCTGTATCTTGAGGAGCTGAATAAAAAGGGGATTAGGACCCCGAGGTTCTACGAAAAAGTCCCGAAGGAGCTCGGGGACGAACCAACAGTCAGCATCATCTACCCCACTCTCGAAGAGAAAGTGTTTATCCACATCCTGAAGGACATGAAGACCAAGCGGTATTTTGTAGTGGAACCGAAGTTGAGCCGCGCCGAGACGAAGAAGTACCACGAGATACTCGACATAATCCTCGAGAACGCCCCGAGAGAGAAAGTTCCGGAGAACGATAAGGACCTCGAGAAAACGCTACTGAAGCTTTTCGATATGAGCGTAAGGAAATCCGCGCTCTCAATAACCGAATTCGGGGCCAGAAAGGTTTTCGTTACCGACGAGGAATACGAGAAGTTCGTCTACTATGTGCGCAGGGACATCATAGGCCAGTCGCTTCTCCAGCCGATATTGAGCGACCCGTATATTGAGGATATTCACGAAGTCGGCGCGAGAAACATCAGAATCATCCACAAAGTCTTCGAGGCTATGGAGACCGACCTCACATTCGACAGCGAACAGATTCTCAGAGATTTCCTGAGGAACCTGAGCGAAAGAATAGGCAGGCCCGTAAGCATCGCAAGGCCGATAGCCGACTCAGTCCTTCCTGACGGCTCCCGCATAAACATCATTTATGCGGAGGATGTGAGCCTCCGGGGCTCCAGCTTCACAATAAGGAAGTTTTCAACTGTTCCCACGAGCATCATCCAGCTCATAAAGTACGGCTCCATCAACCCCGCTATAGCTGCGTACCTCTGGCTCTGCCTTGAGAACGGAATGAACGTGTTCGTCGCTGGAGAGACCGCAAGCGGGAAGACCACAATCCTGAACGCGCTCCTAGTCTTCGTTCACCCTGACGCGAAGATACTGACCGCCGAGGACACACCCGAGGTTAGGCCGCCCCACCCGCTATGGCAGCAGCTGCTCACTAGGGAGAGTGGACCCGAGGAGGGCAGGGTGGACATGTTCGTTATATTGAAGGCCGCCCTTCGGTCGAGACCCAACTACATAATAGTCGGGGAGATTAGGGGCAAGGAGGGCCTTGTCGCCTTCCAGGCCATGCAGACCGGTCACTCCGTAATGGCCACATTTCACGCATCCAGTATCAGAAGGATGATTCAGAGGCTCGCCGGCGACCCCATAAACGTTCCTGTGACCTTCATGGATAACCTGAACGTGGCGATATTCCTTCAAGCGGTCTATGTGAAGGGCAAGTTCCTGCGTAGGTGCACCGCAGTGGAGGAGGTCGAGGGCTACAACGAGGATGCAGGAGGCGTGGTGACGAGGCAGATGTTTTCCTGGGACCCGGTGGGCGACATCCATAAGTTCGCAGGGCTTAACAACAGCTACGTACTCGAGGAGAAGATAGCCCCAAAGGCAGGGTACCTAGACCCGAGGAAGATATATGACGAGCTCTCTGTGAGGACCCGCATAGTGGAGATAATGGTTGAGAAGAACATGACCGACTACTTCAACGTAAACGATGCTATTGTCGCGTTCTACCGTGGGGGGATAACCGCCCTGCCGTTCAGGGTGTAGTGGTTCAATGGACACGGACGACTACATAGCGCTCATACAATCGATGGGAATGAGCGTATACCAGTACGTCCTAACGTTCGTCATCCCAGTAATTATAACGAGCTTCATAGTCCCGATCATTCTGATTGTCATCCTGCCTGACTTATTCGGCCCACTCGCCATCTACCTGCTTTCAATCATACCTGCCCTTGCGATCATAGTTGTCTTCCTCTACCCTCTGCTCCAAGCTGAGGGAATTAAGCACAACATAGAGGACAACATGCACTTCTTCATAACGAACTTCGGTATCCTCTCGACATCGAACTCCCCGGCTTCGGACTTGTTCAGGGTAATGTCGATGAAAGAGGAATACGGTGCCATCGCAATCTCATGCCGAGAAATCTACATGAGATTCGCCGTGTGGCACGTTACGCTGTCTGACTCCTGCAGGCTGAAGGCAAAAACTACCCCAAGCATGATGCTGGCGGACTTCCTGGACCGGTTCGCGAACGCCCTCGATGCAGGTGAGAACCTAGAGGAGTTCCTTATTGACGAGCAGGGCTATGTGATGAACGACTACTCGATAAACTACAAGGGCGCGCTCTATGACATAGATGTGCTCAAGGAGATTTACCTGTCAATCGTGATAACCCTCGTATTCCTGATATCCTTCGCAATCATCATCCCCTACCTGATTGCGGTTGAGCCGTCCATGATGATGATGCTCGTGGTCTTCCTATTCGTGGCAGCGGAGGTCGGGGTCATCTACTACATAAAAAGCGTCCTCCCGAACGACAAGGTTTGGTACGGGAACTTCGCCAACCAGGAGATGAGGAACGAGCTCATGCCAGCATTCCTCCTCTCCGCGGTAGGGTGCATCGTGCTCTCGTTGCTTTCGAACTTCTTCATGAACTTCCTGCCGCTTGAAATCCTGGTCGCAATTGTCCTGACCCCCCTCATGGCCGTAGGGTACATCGCTAGGAGCATTGAGGAAAAGATAAAGCGGAGGGACCAGTTCTACGTAGAATTCGTCATCTCGCTCGGTCTGGGAGCCGCTGCAAGAGGGGGGATAGTGAAGGACTCGCTAAAGGTTCTTACTTTCCACGATTTCGGGGAGCTCACAGTGCCGATCAGGCATCTTTTCGAGAGGCTTAAGACCCTCATCAGCACCGCGCAGTCCTGGATGCTGTTCCGGGTTGAATGCGGGAGCTTCCTCATAAACAAGTTCACGGACATGTTCGTCGAGACGCTCTCGATGGGAGGAAAACCGGACACCACGAGCGAGATCATCAGCAAGAACTTCATGACCTTGCAAATGCTCAGGAGGGAAAGGTACCACTCGACAACGAGTTTCATAGGGATAGTATATGGGGTGCAGGCAGTGGTTGCCTTCTGCCTCTATGTTTCCGCCGGGGTAGTCATATACATGAACGACATCTACTCCGAGCTGGAGGTTCCCTCGAGCGTCCTCAACTCGATAATCTCAATCCCGAGCGCATCGAGCATGCAGATTGTCAGCGTGCTCCTCATCGTAACCCTCGTTATAAACGCCCTCCTCTCGGCCATAGCCGTCAGGTTCATGGACGGCGGGCACATGCTGAACTCGATGATTCACTTCGTCATGCTCGTCTGGATTGGCTCCATAGTGGCAATAGTCTCCAGGGCCACTCTCTCAATGCTGCTTCCTTCCCCAGGCGCCGGCTTCGGAGCGTGAGCAGCGGAGCCCAGACTCTCTAGAACTAGAAATTTGAGCAGCATCAGGAATCCATTTACCTTTGAATGAAGTACCTGTCGCACCCAGCCGGGTCCTCGAAATAGCCGAACAGGAAGAGCTTGAAATATCCCAGGTAAGGAATCCGTAAAATTACTTTTCCCGAGGTTCTGGACGGAGTAGCGGGCACATTGTTATACTGAAGGTCGAACCTGTCGTTGTTGTCTCCCTTCGTGATGTAGAAGACCCTGCCCCCTGCATGCACCTTGTAAACAACCCGGTGGATTATCTCCTTGGAGCCAGTGGGCGAGAATCCGTCGCCATTCATGGTTGTGTAAACTATCGTATCCCCGGAGAGCCCGTAGGGATACTCCTTTCCATCCGCAACAACGGATTTGGCGCATTGCAGCCTCACAGGAACCCCGCGGATGTTCGTCTCGCACCACCCGTGTTTGAATTCAAGCGGACCGTATTTTTCAGTGACTTTCTCCGGAGTTTCCAGATACGCCTTGCAGGGAACTGAAAAAGGGAAGTAGCCGCAATACTGGGCGAGCGAGATGTTGGTTTCGAAATTGCCCATTCCATCAACTGAAACAGAGACTTTGGTGAAATCAAATTCATCAACATAAATTTCCGTCCCGCTGGGCTCGCCTCCCTGGAGAATCACGAGGTCCCCCCTCTCGAGGCTCGGGAGCATACTGCAGGAGACTATGGCATTTAAGGGCGAAGGAGTTCCGAGCAAAAAACTCGCTCCAAACCAAATCACGAGCGCAGCCAGAATAGCAATCCCGACCTCATACAGCTCCTTCTTTGCCCCGTGCTCAGAAACCCCCACCAGCGACTCGCCTATGAGGAGCACCAGTATCATGAGGACCGACAGGATTGAGAAAACAGAGGATCTCGTTATGAGGAAGAGGAGGAACGAGAGTATTATGAATGCATAGATGACCTTGTTCTCAAGCAGCTTCTTCAGCAGCCTTATCTCTGGCGTGGAGGACCACTTCTTCCCATCCTGTTTCCCTTTCTCCTTAGCTTCTCCCATGCGATTCACCATAAACTATCCCAGAAGCGATTATGTGGGCGAGCCGGACAGGCCCATTCCCAAAAATGCGGATTATATCGCGGGCACCGTTTAAATCAGTTCCGGAAAACTGGGCATGCCAGCCTTCGAGTCGCTTTGTAGTGCCAGCACTCTTGATTCTTGCCAGCTTTGCCTCCCAATTCCCCGTGTTCTTGACTGCCTTTTCAACTGCCCCAGGATTCGGTTTTTTTCTCGTGAGTGCAAGCACCGGGAGCCCGGTTCTCACACCCAGCTCATTAATGTCGACAACATTAAACCCAGCAAGCATTATCCCATTTAGCATTATTGCGTGAAGTTCGCGTTTAAACCTAGATTTTATCAGCATTTTACATAACCTCTGGGCCCCATCATCCCCATCAACAGAGACCCGCGTGCTCAGCACGCCTTCAACAATAAGGCCTTGCCCACCGCTCTCTTTCCTGCAGACTACCCCCACAACTAGTGCCGTCTTGTCACATCTCTTAAAAGGAGAATCGTCCACCCCGAGAACCCGTATCCCCTGTTTCATGGGATAGTGATGGCAGCTAGGTTTCTTCTTCTTTTCCTTAGTTTCCTGGTGGCCCTTCCCTGCTCGAACCAATCCCTATTTCTTCTTCTTTTCCTTGCGGCCCTTCTTCTCATCCTTTACTTTCTCCAGGGCGCTCTGGAACTCAGTAATCCGTTTCCTAATCTTCTTAACTGCCTCGGCCAGAGCCTTCTGGGGCTTCTTCTTCCCGTTGGTCCTTATCTGGAGCTTTGGCGAGCCGAGCTGCGGGTGGTTTATGTAGTATGCCGCAAATTCCACGTCCCCGTCTTCCATCAGGGCATCGCGAAGCATGTTCGGCAAAGAGTGGTCTTCGCCCACCATAATGACCTCAAGGTAATTGTCTTCCTTCAATTCAACGCTCACTTTCATATGAACACCTCAGATTCTTCCGTATGGGGACCCGAGCTTCCTTCTCTCCTTGTTCTCACAGCAGTCGCAGACGAGCAGCTGCCCGTCAAGCCGAAGCGGTTCCCTGCACCTAGCGCAGAATGCCTTTATGACCCCCATTCCGCCCCTCTTGGTGCTCAGATTGACCTCGCCATTGCTTATGTCATCCACAACGGCCTTTATTATGTCCCCTATGCGGACTTCATCCCTTATGTTGCGGGAATAGCCCATCTTGACCCGCGAGACGTGGAGAACGCAGTAGAACTGCTCAATCACCTGCCTCTCCCTCCCAATCTCCATGGGCTCGGCCTTCACGAGTGCGATGGGTTCGAATATCTCCTCAATCCTGCCGTAGATGACCATGCCGGGCTTTATCCCAACTGGCACGGTCCCCATCGCGTTTATGTTCATCCTTCGCTCCTTGTCAATGCTAAGCTCGCCATAGAGGGATGCGAAGATATCGCTGCCCTCCTGGTATGAACCGTAGCCAGATACGTACTCCTCTTCAGTTCCTAGGACCTCGCCGGGTGTTTTCATGACATCATCCTGTCTCAGAACGAGCGCATAGGTTGTCTTATCCAATATTTAAATAGTTAATGGATACTACCCCAACCTGTTTTATAGCAACCGAAAAGCAGCTCAACGAACCAAAAACGAACGAGCTCACGGCGGCTCCAATTTTTGCCCGGAGGCAAAAATGGACCATTTGTGGCTCGAAGCCACAAATTGGTCGGGCCGCCTCGCCGAGCCGGAAGCGCTTTCGCTTCCGGGCGAACTGGCTCGTTGTCGAGCTATAACCGCGGTTTGCTATAACGAGTGGACATGGCTTCCAGGCTATTACTGGAAAGAAGAAACCGTCCGATTTATGGGGGGGTAGTCCGCATAGTTATGCTTATATTTTATAAGCTCCCTTATCCTTTACCTGAACCAGTGGTCCTATGGCAAAGAAGAGAGTCCTCATAATCTGCGTCGACCGCGACAACGACCTCCACGAGAAGGCCGGAATAAGCGGCCCGGTTATCGGCCGCGAGGCCAACCTGGAGGCTGCGGCAAAGCTCGCCCTCGCAGACCCCGAGGAGCCAGACGCAAATGCCATGTTCGAGGCAGTAAGGATACTGGACAAGCTGGGAACCGATGAGACCGGGCAGGTAGTCACCCTTACCGGGCACAGGAGGCTCGGCTACGATGCAGACAAGGCAGTCAGCGGACAGCTGGACTCCGTCCTCAGGGAATTCCCCGCAGATTACGCAGTGTTTGTTTCAGACGGCGCCTCGGATGACGTGACTCTCCCGAGTATCCAGTCCAGGATAAAAATAAATTCGACAAAGATCGTGGTAATGAAGCAGGCCAAGGAGCTCGAGAAGACCTATTTCGTCCTTCTCGAGAAGCTCAAGGAGCCATACTACCAGAGGCTCGTCTTCGGCATACCCGGCATAATCATCCTTCTCGTAACCCTCGCGTTCATATGGACTGGCGAATGGGCCTGGAGGCCAATCGGCGTAATCGTCGGCGTCTATCTCATCGCCAAGGGGCTCGGAGTCGAGGAGAGGATAGTGAGCTCGTTCTCCGGGTTCAAAATATCCGTTGAGCGGATGGGTTTCATACTCTACCTGGTTGCGGTTCCGCTCATACTCATGTCTATGTGGCTTGGAATCCAGCAGTACTCGGATAGGGTGAACTCAGGCTATAATACGGTAAAGGTCGCTGCCTATACCCTGAGGGATTTGCTCCTCCTTTTCCCCTGGGCAATCATACTCGTGTTAGTGGGCAAGGTCATAGACCTCCTGCACGAGAAGAGGAAGTATGAGGTAGTCAAATACGGGCTTTACGGAGTGAGCACGCTCATTCTCTGGCTCATATTTACCGTTGCCAGCGACTGGGTGGTGGCTGACGCGTATTTCTCGGAGTTCGTCCTTACGATAATCGCCGCAGTGATACTGAGCGCCATCTCGATTACCGTGATGAAGGAGATACGGGCGAA
The DNA here is from genome assembly GCA_041305385.1 of Microcaldota archaeon. Lineage (GTDB taxonomy): Archaea > Micrarchaeota > Micrarchaeia > Burarchaeales > JAKAKT01 > JAKAKT01. Next base: position 82,883 of record JBFYLO010000046.1, read on the forward strand.
CATTGCTAGCTCGATGAAGCTGGAAAACAAGGAAGTGCTGAACCAGATAGGCGCATACATAGGCAAGATAGTTGGCGTTGACAAGAAGCGCGGGGTGCTCGTGGTCCAGACTGCATTCGGGCAGAGAATCGGCATCAGTCTCGAGAACATAACCGATATAGGCGACAAGGTCTTCGTGAAATATTAGGGGGGTTGGGGCGTGATAGGTTTATTCGTAAAATCATTCCTAGGACTGCTGGCTTCAGCACTGCTCACCTGGGCTGCGATTCCAGGGCTCGAACTCTGGAAGCTCCTCGCAGGGGCTGCCGGGCTTTCTCTTCTAATACCTCTGGTCTACCCGAACCTAAGGGGCGTCAAGAGGGGCGACGGGCTTCTCCTAATCAAAGCCAACGTGGAGCCCATACTCCTATTCAGCGCATCCTCTTGCTTGGCTCTCGAGAGCGGGAAGAGGGGCGACACAATCGGAATCTCTCTTCCGGATGGGACACTGGCGCAGGCAGTAATAGTGGGATACGAGGGCCTCATAACCCCGGCCAAGGTGAGGCTAGTGGAGGAGCACAAGCCCAGGACAGCCGAGCGGATAACTGTAATCTAGGTCATCCAATGGATTCCATAGAGATTCAAGAAATAGTCGTGTCGGTTCTCGCCATAGCCTTCGCCTTCACCATCGGCAATGTCGGGCTCAACCTCGGAAGCATCCTCTTCTGGGTCATGTTTCTCATAACTCTCGTGACCGTTGGCCTCGGGTTCGTGCTTCACGAGCTCGCCCACAGGCAGGTCGCGAAGGGCTATGGGGCCCATGCCACCTACAAGGCATGGCCGATGGGCTTGGCCCTGATGACATTCCTGGCAATAACCGGTTCGCCAGTCCTTTTCGCAGCACCCGGGGCAGTATACATCTATGCCCAATACATAACAAAGAAGGAGAACGGCATCATATCCATTGCCGGACCGATGACTAACCTCGCTCTCGCGCTCTGCTTCGCGTTTGCCTCGCTGTTTATCCCAGGCGGGGACCCTTTGTCCGATCTTGCGCGGACTGCATTCGGAGTAGGATTTAAGGTGAACCTCTTCCTCGCGCTTTTCAACATGATCCCAGTATTCCCGCTCGACGGGAGCAAGGTGTGGGCCTGGGACAAGAATATCTGGCTCGGCTTCATGATAGGCTGCGGGGCGCTCTACTTTTTCTACGCCTGACCAATTCATATCTTTATAAATTCTGGATTCCCAATCCTTTGATTGGGCCCGTGTGGCAACGGATAGCCGACGAGGCTTCGGACCTCGGGATAAGGGTTCGAATCCGCTTCGCACAGCGCAATCATCTGTGCACTCGCGGTGCACATCCCTTCGGGCCCGCTTTTTTTATGTTTATTCTCCCCGTTCCTCAATAAGCTTCAGCAGTTCCTTTGCCTTCTTCAATCCCCGCAATTCCTCCTCGCGGATCAGGGGAATCCCGCCCAAGGAATCAGCACTCGAGCTCTTGACCAGGAAGCATGAGTAGGATTCGAAAATTCCCGAAATTCGGCTGTAGGTTTCCGCCCTTTTCAGCATCGTCCTCCTGTCGGCCTCCTTCCCCATCATCACCTTGTCCTGTTTTTCCTTCTCCTTCCCGAGCATCTGGAAGGGCGCAGCCCTCGTCTCGATTGCGGAGAACCCGTGGAACTCGAACACATCCCCAGGTTTCGTCTGCACAAACGGGTCGATTCCCCTTCTTAAGCCCGGGCCGAGAATCTCCTCCAGCTTCCTTGCGTTCTCCTCATCCGGGAAGGTCTCACCGTGCTCGTAGCGATAGAGCGTTTTCTTGGCTATGCCTGCCCTGTCCGAAAGCTCTTCCACCGTGAGCTCAAGCTCCTTTCTCCTGGAAACGATCTTTTCCGAATCCAGCTGAACCCCAAGCTTCTTGAACTTGCGCTTCTCGGGAAGCGCGCTCTCAAACACCATCTGCCTGAACGTGGGAAGGCTGACTGCAGGGATCCCCTGCCTCTCGTAAAGCGTATTTGGCTCGAGGACGAACTCCTTGGTCTGCTCCCCGACTATATACGGCTTGGCGGAAACCATGCTGGCGATGTTCTTCAGGTCCTCGGCCTGTTCATTGGTGAAGCCGTCGATGTTCTGGAGCACCTTTATGAGGACCAGCCCGCCATCCCGCTTGGCCACTATGTCGAAGCATCCCCCCGAGGTCGGGCAGATGAACGCAGTGAATCCCTCCCTGGCGAGTTCCTCACCAAGAGTCCTGATTGTGTGCTCCCTCATGCAAAAACATCCTCATTTAAAGCATAAAACCCTATTCAGGAATGAAATCGTGCCCGTCCTTCACCACATTGAGTATGACCTGGGTGTTCGTGTGCTCGACCCCAGGCATGGCGTGGATTTTCTTCACAAGGTTCGACAGCTCGCTCCTGCCCTTGCAGGCGACCCGGACGATGGAGTCGTATTCCCCGGTTATATCATACACAGAGACGACTCCTTTCAGCTTGCTTATGTTCGCCTGCACCTCGAGCATCTTCCCCTTTGAAATCCTGACGTGTATGAACGCCATGAACTCATAGCCTATTTTCGAATAGTCTATGAACGCGGTGTAGCCCAGGATGACATTTTCCCTCTCAAGCCTCCGGAGCCTCTCAATCAGGGTGGCCGGATGAATCCCGACCCGTTTCGCAATCTTCCTGTAGGAGCCGGAGGAGGACCGCTTCACCTCGGAAATTATCCGCCTGTCAGTTTCATCGAGCAACATTTGTTCACCAGTTTAGGTTTTTTTAGGTATTTTTTAATTTTTTATTCATTTTTTCGTATTCTTATGAACATTTGTTCAAAAAAATTTAAATAAATATATATCCATCTTAGGAGGAATCAAATGTGAGGTGTTGGCCGTGGTCGCAAAAGAAAACATCGATATATTCGAGAGGATGAAGAAGGACGGCGTGAAGTTCGTTGACTTGGAATTCGTTGACATAATGGGGACCGTGAAGGCGTGCGAGATAACTGTGGAGAAGATGAGGGAGGTTGCTGAGGACGGGCTGTGGTTCGACGGCTCGTCCATCGAGGGATTCGTCCGCATTTATGAGAGCGACATGTTCCTGAAGCCGGACCTCGGCTCCTATGCTGTGCTTCCCTGGACAGGGGGCTCGGTCGCGAGGTTCATCTGCGACGTCTATGACGAGAAGAAGAGGCCGTTCGAGGGAGACCCGAGGCAAGTCCTGAAAAGGGTGCTCGCCAGGGCGAAGAAGACGGGGCTCGAATACATGGTCGGCCCAGAGCTAGAGTTCTTCCTGTTCAAGCGCGACAACGGCACCGTTGAGACTCACGACAAGGCCGGCTACTTCGATCTCGGGAACCTCGACATGGCAGCCGAGGTGAGGAGGGACGTGGTCACGCACCTGGAGTCCATGGGCCTCTCGATAGAAATGAGCCACCACGAGGTTGCTCCAGGCCAGCATGAGATAGACTTCAAGTACGGCGATGCGCTTTCGGTCGCAGGCTGGGTGCTGACTTACAAGACCGCTGTCAAGACCGCTGCGAGAAAATACGGCCTTTATGCGTCGTTCATGCCCAAGCCACTTTTCGGGGTCAACGGCTCGGGGATGCACGTGCACCAGAGCCTCTGGAAGGACGGGCAGAATGCGTTTTTCGATGAGACGGGCAGGTACAATCTCTCCCCGCTCGCAAGGCATTTCATCGCTGGCCAGTTGAAGCACGCCAGGGCCATCTCAGCAATCGCGGCCCCAACGATAAATTCATACAAGCGGCTCATCCCAGGCTATGAGGCGCCCGTTTACATCTGCTGGGGAAGGATAAACCGTTCTGCTCTTCTCAGAATCCCGCGATACAGCGAGGGAAAGCGGAGCGCGACAAGATGCGAGTATCGGGCCCCAGACCCGTCGGCAAATCCCTACCTGCTGTTCGCTGCAATGCTCTCCGCAGGCCTCGATGGGGTCGAGAAGAAGCTCGAGCCCCCGGAGCCCATTGAGGAGAACGTCTACCACCTGAGCAACGAGGAACTTGA
>JBFYLO010000047.1:0-6058 GCA_041305385.1 Microcaldota archaeon
TGTCCCCGCCCTTTAGCATGGCGTCTATCTGCCTGAACTTGTTCTGGTAGTTGTGATAGGCTTTTATGGCGCAGGAGACGGCGTCCCGCTCGTGCAGGTTCTCGACTGCGAACCCCCTGGAGAGGGCCCCCTTCTCCCTCTCCGAGATGTCCCTGCCAGGCTCGTAAATCCTCGCGTTGAAGTTGGCAGCGACCTTTGTAACGAACTCCGGGGCAGGAGTAACGTCAGTCGCAAAAAGGACTGGCTTTCCGAACTTGCCAATCTTTTCGATGAGCTTGTGCTTGTCCTCGCCCCTTGCGCTCCCAAGGTGGATGAGCTTTCCCGAGAGATCGAGAAACGCATAGCCCAGGGTCGTGCCAGGGTCTATTCCGACTATCAGTAATTTCGTTTACTCACCCTCCCCGATGGGGGCCATTGTCAGGTTTTGTTTCACGAGCACCTTGGTTTTCCTCTCGACGTTCTTGGTGAGGACGACGCCGGAGCCAATCCAGCATCCGTCCCCCACGAGAACCCCGGGCATGACGCACGAGAGAACGCCGAACTTGGTGTTGTCGCCTATGATTGCCCCGAGCTTTCTTCTCGCAGTCTGGACCTTCCCGGAGGAAATCTCGACCCCTATCTCCTTCTCATCGAACCTGAAGTTCGCGATCTGGGTCCCTGCGCCGAAATTCGTCCTCTCGCCCACGATGCTGTCGCCGATGTAGGTGAGGTGCTTCGCGTTCACGCGGTTGAATATGATGCTGTTTTTTATCGTCGTGCTGTCGCTTATGCTGCAGTTGTCGCCTATGCTCGTGGTGCCCCTCAGGTAGGCGTGCGGCCCGACCTCGGCCCCCCTCCCTAAATAAACGGCCCCCTCGACATAGGAATCGAAAATCCTGGCCCCCTCCTCCAGGATGAGCTTCCCCTTAACAGTCGTGCTCTCAATTTTCCCGTCCTTGCGCGGCCTCATCGCTCCCAAGAGATGCTCGTTGGCCTCGAAGAGGTGCCAGGGCATTCCCATGTCCAGCCAGTAGCCCGGAAGCTTTACCCCTGTGGCCTTTCCCTCGTTCGCGAGGCGCCTTAGGGCGTCGGTTATTTCATATTCCCCGCGCTTGCTCGCCTTCAGTTCCCTGATGAGCTTGAAAATGCTCTTGTCGAAAACGTACATGCTTGCATTTGCAAGATTCCCCTTCGGATGCACCGGCTTCTCCTCGAAAGAAACGACTTTCTTAGCTTTCAGCTCGGCAATCCCGTAATGCTCTGGGGAATCCACGGGAGCCAGGCCCAGTGTTGCTTCTCCGTCATGGTTTTTCAGTATCGCTTTCACAGAGGCTGAATCAGAGATGATGTCTCCGGCCATTCCGAAGAACGTGTCATCGATGTGCTTCTCCGCGCAAAGGAACGCTGCCCCAGTCCCATACTCGTCCCCCTGGACCGCGTAATCGATTTTCATCCCCAGTTTACTTCCGTCGCCAAAATAGTCCATTATTACCTCTTTCATGTATTTTACGACGATGGTTGCCTCCTTTATGCCCCCGGACTTGAGGGTTTGGAGCACCTGCCAGAGAATCGGCTTGCCGGCAATCTCTATCATGCATTTAGGCCTTGTGTAGGTGAGAGGCCTGAGCCTCTTGCCCTCCCCTGCAGCCAGAATCACCGCTTTCAATAAAACCCCCCGTTCCACGGCTCTCAGCCGATTGACTCGAGCACAAGCTTCTCAGCTTTTGAGAATAATGCTTCAAGACCTTTTTTATCCTTATGCTCGCAGGTAATCCTTATTATCGGCTCTGTCCCGGAGGCCCTTATGAGGACCCAGCTGTCATCGAAATCAGCCCTGACCCCATCCCCGCGATTTTGTTTTCCGCCCAGGGCTTTTGCCTTCCCGAGAATCTTTTCCATTGATTTTTTCCTGTCCTTGCACGGGTATTTCGCCCGCTTCATCGGGTAGGTCTTCACCTTGGCCGCTGCCTCGCGCAGGCTCCCGTTCGCGCAGAATAGTTCGACGAACTTCAGGCCCGCCATTATCCCGTCGGGAACGAGGTGGGTGCTCGGGAATATGTACTCGCCGCAGGGCTCGCCTCCGAAAATTCCCCCCCTCTTCTTCAGGAGCTGGGCCACGTGGAGGCTGCCCACGCTCGTAATCTCGGTTTTCCCTCCATGGTTTTCAATCGCTTCCCTGATGGCAAGGGAAGCCTCGACCGTAGTCACAACTGTCCCCTTTTTCTCCGAGAGCATTTCGCCGCACATGAGCGCCAGCTGGGCGTCAAGGCCGAGCATCTCGCCTTTCTCGTCGAGGATTATTGCCCTGTCGGCATCGCCATCGTGGGCTATCGTCAGGTCGGCTCCGAGGCTCCTCGCAATCCTCGAAGTCCCCTCGAGATTCTGAATGCTGGGCTCTAGGCCCCGGGCAAAAAATCCAGAGGGCTCGCAATTGAGGGCGACCACGTTGCAGCCCGCTTCCCTGAGGATATAGGGAGTGATGACGCTCCCTGCGCCATTGCCTGCATCAATGAGAACCTTGGGTTTTCTTTTCGCAATGAGAGAAACATTAACGGAGCCAAGAACCAAGTCCGAGTGCTCATGAATTGCGGTCGTAATCCTTCTTTCCCTTCCGGGCTCGCCCAGTTTCCAGTTCTTTTCTCTTGCTTTTTTCTCAACAAGCGCCTCGCCCTCCCTTGAGATTTCCTCGCCCTTTTCAAACAGCTTTATGCCGTTGTATTCTGGGGGGTTGTGGGAGGCGGTTATCATCGCCCCGAGGGACGAGCGGGAGGCGTAGGCAACTGTGGGGGTTGGTGCCACTCCAACTCGAACAACATCTGCTCCAACTGAAAGTGCGCCTGCTGCAAGGGCATTCTCTAAAACTATTCCCGAGGGCCTGGTGTCCCTGCCGATGAAAAGGGCCTTGCCATTCCCCCCGAATGCGAGGCCTACTCCGAGAGCCAGCTCTGGAGTGACGTCCTTCCCGAAAACGCCCCTTATGCCCGAAGTCCCGAACATTTTTGCACCGCTTCTCCATTTGTCCTAAAAAGGTTAAAAAACTGCGTCCCGCACGGAGTTCGTTGGCTGAGCTTATGGCCCGGGCTCGAGCCACTGATGGAAAAATACAAAAAAGGAGATAGGAATTATTCTGCTACTCGACCTTCTGCATCGAGGTTGGCTGAGCCGGGGCGATTGCACCGCCCTTCTCCCCTCCGAACTCCTCCGGGAAGTGCTCCTCGGACAGGAACACGGCGGCTGAAATCACCGTAGTCCACATCCCATTCTTGTCCCCGACTGCGGACTGGGTCACGTTCGTGGTCTTTACGATTTCTCCGCTCATCTTGAAGAGCTGCTCTTTCTCGTCCCAGCTGGCGTCGGGCTCGAAGTCGATTCCCAGAGTCGAGGCAAGCATCGAGGCTGCAAGGTCCTCTGCGTAGTCGCCTGCCTTCTCCTCGGTCATGCCGAAGCAGTGGTGTTCCGAGAGATAGCCGTGCTTTGACTTGTCGTTGGGGATTGCGCATCCGATGGAAGAGACTATGAGCCTGTTGGGCTCTTCGGTCTCAGCCCTTGCGATAACGAGGAATATGATCTCGCCGGCCCGTATCCTCTCGAGTCCCACTTTTTTTGGGATTACCTCGCAGTGAGGCGGCAGAATGCTCGAGACCGAGACGAGGTTCAGCTTCGCGATTCCAGCGTCCCTTAGAGCCAACTCAAAAGAAGCCAATCGTTCCTTGTGTCTTCCCACGCCCTTAGTGAAGAAAACCTTTTTTGGTATCATCTAGTTCCTCCATAAAAATTTAATTTCTTGCATATTTAAGTGCGCAAAGCTTAAAAAACTCTGTGCATAGAAGTTACTCCTTGGTGTTGCGATGGCAAAGGATGAACGGATAAGCGCGCCCCAGAGCTCTACGGGGATAATCAGGTTCTATGATACGGATACCGGAGGCCCCAAGCTCGACCCGCGGAGTGTCGTGATATTCAGCATCGTACTCATAATTGTGATAAAGATTGTGAGCATTGCGCTCAATACGTCTGCGTGAGTCAAAGGCTTATCTGCTCGCGCGCCGCTTTTTCAACTTTTTTCACGTGTACCTGGGGGCAGGCCACGATGAGCCTCTGCCTCTTTTCCTCCGCCGCCTTTATCGAGCCGACCAGGTCCGAAGCCGAGGCGAGCGCCTTTTTTCCGGCGCTCAGCTCGACCATCACGTCATCGACTTCCTTGTACTGGGGCATGGGAACGTCCACCAGCACATCCTCGCCCGAAAGCCCTGCTGCTTCGGCTATCTCCTTCGCAAGCTTCCTCCCGAGGTCCTTCCTCAGCGAAGCCCGGGTTTTCTCGGGCAATGAGCTGAAATCGCAGACCAGCGCCCTCTTGTAAAGCTCCCTGTTCTCTATGTTTCTGACGAACCTCGAGGCCCGCTCGTCGGAGAGGAGGCGCTGCACGGCCCTTGCATCATCAAGGCTGACGAGGTCGACGGGCCTCAGGACCGAGGACTCGATTCCGAGCTCGATGGCCCGCCTGAGCATGGCCGAAGCGATTCGGACCGCGTGGTGCGAGTAGACGGTGGTGAACATCATGAACCTTGCGAGCAGCAGGGATTCAGCAGCCTCGAACCCGCCCTCCTCGAGGACTATCTCCCCCTTGGACAGCGACATAGTGTGGATGAGCCTCTCCGAGTCTATGACGCCGTATGCCACTCCCGTGTAATAGGAATCCCTTAGGAGGTAATCCATCCTGTCGGCCCCAACCCCGGAGGCTATGATGACGCCCTGCCCCCTCCCCTCGAGAAGGGACGCTATCTTCGGGGCGTCCATGCCCTCCTTCTCAAGGCAGGAAGCTATGCCTTCATGCTCGAGCTTCTTCCGCGCAATCGATTCGTGGGTTTCCCCGAGATGCTTTTTCAGGAAGTAGTCCGACTCGTGGGAAAAAGCCCCGTGCCCTATGTCGTGGAGCAGGGACGCCACGCGGAGCTCTGCCTCGGCCTGCCCTCCAATCCCTGCGTTCTCGCATATCTTTCCAGTCAGATGGGCGGTCCCGAGAGAGTGCTCGAACCTCGTGTGGTTGGCCCCGGGGTAAACAAGGTGGGTAAGGGCGAGCTGCCTTATGCCGCGGAGCCTCTGCATTCCAGGCGAGTCGACCAGCAGGCGCTCAAGCTCCGTGAGCTTTATGTTGCCGTGCACGGAGTCCTTGATTACATACATGGGCTTATTTGGTTTCGGATAAAATAAAAAGTCATCGCAAGTCCAAGGCCTAAGCTAGAGGAGAGAAAAATAAAAACGAGAATCCCTTAGGGGTAGAGGTCAATCAAGTCGAGCGAATATGAGGCCGGGGTCGTTCCCTCGATTATAACGGCCGCGCCTCGCTCGGGAATCATCTCGACCCTATAGGTCTGCCGTGCTGGAAGGTTTACCTCGTTGGTTGCTGAGGATGGCACTACATTTATCATCACAAGTGTTGAAGAGTCCAGGACTGGGCTTTCCGGGGTGAAGACGTTGGATGGATCCCTCAACTCCGTCGCAGTGAAATACGTCCCGTTGGTAATGCTGGTCTGCGAGTATTTTTGAATGCTCAGATTGACCCCGTTGCTTATCTTGACAATGAACTGCCTCAGATCCATTCTCTTTGCGCCCGCAGCAGTTGAGACAGTGATGTTCAAGCTGTCTAGATTTGTCCTCGCGGTGTTGGTGTTCCCAATTATCGACTGGATTACAATGTTCGAAGAGACCTGCTCTATCGATTCCTTTCCTGTTGTCATCGCCCTCTGCTGCAATATTCCTGAAACGTTTATGAGCACAGCAGCAGCTATGGCTGCGACTAGCACCATAGCAATAAAGATTATCAACGTGCCTATGCCGACGGCACCTTTTTTCGTAGCAAACTGGTCCATTGCATCGCCTCCTATGAGCGATAAATAACGCAGTTCAGTGGTATTTAAACCTTTTGTCCCCCAGGCTCTGGAAATGCCCCAGCAGCAGCGCCCCCAACATGCGGCTGCCTGCCCGGGCAGGCAGGTCGGCTCCCGGGAGCCGACCAGGCGGCCACCGGATGCCGCCTGCCGCGGTGCGCGGCGGCCCCCAGGGTTTGTGCAGAACCGCCCGT
>JBFYLO010000048.1:0-4312 GCA_041305385.1 Microcaldota archaeon
GCAAAAAAGACCACTGCCGCTACGCTCAAGGCAATCTATGGGGAAAGGGGCATTGCCCTTTATCTGTCTGTCCTCATCCAAGCCGGGGACATACTCCTGCCGCAACTTCAGGATTTCGGAGGGCCAAAGACAGTGGTCGTGCCTGTTGGGGCGGACCAGGACCCGCACATAAGATTCACCAGGGACATCGCGCAGAAATTCGAACAGGAATTCGGCTTCAGGGTTCCGTGCGCCACGTTCCACAAGTTTTTCAGGAGCCTGAATGGCGAGACCAAGATGAGCAAGAGGGACCCCATGAACATAATGGCCCTGGGAGATGAGGAACCGGTCCTAAAGAAGAAAATCGCCAACGCACTCACCGGCGGGAGGGCCACTGCGGAGGAGCAGAGGAAGCTCGGCGGGGAGATAGGCAAGTGCGTCATTTATGAGCTCATGCAGTTCCACTTTTATGATGACGATGCGGAACTGAAGAAGATGTACGAGGACTGCACTTGCGGAAGAATCCTCTGCGGGGAGTGCAAGAAGGCAAGGCTTGAAGCGATTTCCAAGTGGCTGAAAAATCACGGGGAGAAGAAAAGAAAGAACATTCCCAAAGCAGAGAAGATGCTCGAGGAGTCTGCTACCTCCAGATGAGTATGTGAATCGCGACTGGCTGCCTGAAGACCCCCTCGAGCACCGCGACCCTGTTTATGGCGATGACGTCTATTGTGCCTGTGGGGGGCATTCCGAACTTTATCTGCCAGCCTATGAAGTTGATGCTCCTTGACAGCGGATAGCCGCCAGTGCTGGGGTTCACCACCCCGTCGAAATCTTCTAGGTAGTATATCCTGCCCATCCCATAATTCCATCTGCAGATAAGGCATTTCGTGGGCTCGGTTGAGTCGTTGACCAGGATCGTCAGGTCGGAGTCGCCCTCCTCCTCGTAATACCTCCAAGAGGCGGGGTTGAATCCTACTGTGTCCCCTATGCTGATGTTGATAAGCTCAGGGCTGAGGGAACCTACCACTCCGATTGGGCTGGCGAGGTTCTCAGAGTGCATGCCGAAGTTCTCATCTATAACGTTGCGGCCAGGGCTGCACTGCGTTTTGGCAAGAATCACGCCCCCGTCAGCCAGGAACTGCTTGACTGCGGTGATGTTGAGCTTTGAGTTGAGGACATCCGGTTCCTCGAGAACCAATGTTTTGTAATTGGTTAGGTTAGCGGCACTAAGGTTGAAAAGCTTCTCCCGGTCCTCGGGGTCCCCAACAAACAAATCGCTGGCTAGGTAATAGTGCCTTTCGCCATGCAACGCGCTTTCATCCAGGCCTTGAGAGTGGTACCAGTCCCAAACAAGGCCGGAGCTGTCAAGCTTGCTTGCGACTGTGGTGGCAGAGCCGGAAAAATATGCCACAGGGCTGCGGAGAACTCCCGTGGACACGTTATGGCCGTTTATGTCGGTCAGATAGATGAACACGTGGTAGTTCCCGAGCCGCATTATGCTTCTGGCAGTGTCGTAGTCCAGGTTCATCAGCGACATCGACTTCCTGACGTCCAGCACATATTCCTCCTTGGCCAGGCCTATGCTCTGGACATTCGTGGTGTTCCATTCCGTCGGGTGTCCGGGGCTTCTGACCAGCGCATCGGAAATCGAGAGCGAAATGGAGTGCATGTCCCTGCGCGATTCAATCTCCTTGATGTGGGTGTCTATGTAATACCAGGTCGAAATTATGGTTATTAGAACGATTATGAAGATTGCGACGCTTATCATGAAGTCGATTGTGAATATCTGGCCCTTTTTCATGCGATGACTTATTCCAGAGCTTTGTTTAAATGTTTTTTCTCTCCCTGGCAGGGCCCGTAGGGGAACTCCCAGGGAGTCAATCTCGCCTGCTGTTATGCGAGTGCTCGAGATCCTCTTCAAGTCTTTGCCTCGGACGATTGGAACGACAAGGATTTTGAGCTGCCCGAGGCCGTTTCTTTTCCGGATTTCGTTTATCTCCTTTGCAACGCCCTCGGTCTCAGGGCTCACCACGATGCCGTCGGCTTCCTTGGAGGTTGTCGAGTTCCCCCGGGGGTCCTCGAGTTCGTAGAACCTGGCCCTGGGGAGGTCTTTCCCCAAGAACAACTCGACGGCCTTTTTTCTTTCCGAGAATCCGTTAACTGTGCGGTTCTTCCTGACCTTAGCGAAAGAGTCAGAGGATATCCCGACCATTATGCGCTCCCCTTCTGAGAGCGCCTTCTGGAAAAGGGCTTTGTGCCCCGCGTGAAGCACGTCGAATGTCCCGGCGACTATTATGTTGCGCAGCATGTTTCCCGCAAGAATAATAATGTAACAAGTTAAAAAAGCATCCATGAAAAGGGACGAGGAGAAGCGAATACTGGATGACATAAAGATGCTGGACGAGAGCTTGGGAAAGGTCAAGACCGAAGACGAGAGGACTGCCAGAATCGCTGATTTGGCCAGGCGGTACCGGGATGATGCCGAGTATTACCTGAAGAAAAAGGATTATGTTACGTCGTTTGGATGCATTAATTACGCGCATGGGCTTCTTGATGCGCTGATAAAGTGGTAGGATGATTGTCGGGGAAGGAAAGGCGAAGATTCGGGTTGACGCCGGGGTTTTCTATAATCCGGAGATGGAGTTCTGCCGGGACTTTTCGAGCCTTGCCCTCGGGGCGATTGGCGGAAAAGAGCTATCAGTCATGGATGGGATGTGCGCGACTGGGATTAGGGGAGTCAGGTATGCCATAGAGAACGAAAATGCGGGGGGAGTCCTTTTCGTGGACCTGGACTCGCGGGCCTGCAGGAACGCCGGGTATAATGCCAAAAAAAATAAACTCAATAACTACCGAGTCGAGCAATCGGAGATAACCAAGTTGCTTTGGGAGAAGCCGTTCGATTTTTTGGAAATTGACCCCTTTGGCACCCCCGTCCCATACCTCGTGCCCGCAATCCGCTCGTCTGCAATGAACGGGGGCGGGTTTCTTTCTGCCACTGCAACCGATGTCGCTGTGCTGTGCGGGGCGCATTACAAGGCCTGCCTCAAGAATTACCAGGCAAGGCCAGTTGACAATGAATGCTGCCACGAGAACGGGGCGAGAATCCTGCTGGGGAAAATTGCGAGAACTGCCAGTGAATACAACCTCGGGGTCGCCCCGCTCCTGACGCTTTCCAAACAGCACTACATCAAAGTCTTCGTTAAGCTCGAGCGGGGAGCTGAGAGGGCGGTCTCATCGATAAAGAAACTTGGGTTCATGTCCTATTGTCCGAAGTGCCTTTGGAGGGAGAGCTCGAACCTGGTCCTGAAGGACGGGTGCGAATGCGGCGGGCAGTTGCAGCACGCAGGCCCGCTCTGGCTCGGGGAGCTGCATGAGCGAAAGACGCTTGAAGCGATGAAAAAGGAAAATGAACGCAGGGGGTACGGAAGCCAAGAGAGAATGGCCGCGATTCTCGATAAAATGTCCTGTGAAATGGGGATGCCTCCTTCTTACTATGACCTCCATAAGGTTTCCGAGGTAATGAAGGTTTCTGCTGAGAAAGTCGACCTGGTTACCGAAGGGCTTTCCCGGATGGGGTTTAAGACATGCAAAACCCATTTCAGGGACAACGCTATTAAAACCAATGCCGGGATAAAGGAAGTGAAGGAGGCGTTGCGCTGGAGTTCAGGGAGGAGATGATGCGTGAGAACCGAATTCCTGCTCATTGCGTGCCTGTTGCTCTTGGGCTGCACTGGAGAAACGAGCACTGCTGACGGGGGCAATGGACCGATTAAGCCGGGATGCAGGGAGATAAGCTATGAGACTACGCAGTGCGGAAAAGGTCCGTATTCTTATAGCAACACGGGCCTGGAAAAACTTAGCCCCTATGTAGTGGAGGTACACTGCATCGGGGGAGCGACCGTCACTGTAAGGAACCTTGAAAAGCAGAAGGGGACTTTTATCGTGACGTTCATATTCGAGACCCCCATTGAGGGAAAAGTAACGAAAAAGGTGGAAAAAGAAATAGGGCCGGGGGGCATCGGGAATTTCGAGGAGAAATTCCAGTTCAGGTGCTCCCAGGAATATTCGGCTGGCTTCAGCATAGAGCCGCCGCTCAAGCCACTATGCAGGGTGCTGAACGAAACCCGGCAGGAGTGCACGGGTCAGGGCTAGAATCCCAGGGCTTTTGCATATCCGCTCAGGTCCAGAAGGCCGTGCCCGCTGAAGTTGAACACTATTGTCTTCGCCTCCCCGGTTTCCTTGCATTTCTTCGCGTGCTCTATCACTGAGGCAATTGCGTGTGTGGTCTCCGGGGCAGGTATTATCCCCTCTGTTTTTGCGAATATGGTCCCTG
>JBFYLO010000049.1:0-10881 GCA_041305385.1 Microcaldota archaeon
AAGACATTGTCTCCCCTGTGCCTGGTGACCACGCGGTAATTTTTGGTTTGCGCGTCCAGGGATCTCCTGAATTGCTTTATCTTGGAAGCGCTCAGGCTCCCAAGCGAACACTTCAGGCTACGGCTCTTCAAGTCTGAGAAATCCGCGTGCAGGCCTCTAAACGGCGCGATGGACCCCGTGAGCTCGAGCAGGTGGCGCTTCCTCTCATTCGCCTCGTCCGCCTCCCTCCCGAGTCCAGACAGCCTGGCGTCTATGTTCAGTTCCCTCGCCTCGGCCAGGACTTTTTCAACAGAAAGCCTCTCGCAAACTCCGGCCAGCTTGCCAGTCCTCTTCAAGTAGTTTTCGATTCCGCGAAGCCTTATGAGCTGCTCCGAGACTTCCTTATACCTGTCCCCCGGAGCGTCCAGCCGCATCCCTGCCGAGTCCATCCCCCTGATTTCGACAAGTCCGGACTCGTGGAGCGCAGCAACAACCTTAGGCAAGTCCTTCCTTAGACCAATCACTCTGACCTTGGATATTTCGACAGGTCTCAGGCTCATCAAATCACTCGAGGACACTTGCCGCAAGCTTCCGGATATCCTCGGGCTTAAGTTTCTTCCTCTCGAGTTCCCCAGCCTCTTTCTCAGCCTTCTTGAGTATGAATGCCTGCTCCTCCCCGATTCCCTTCTTGTTCTCGGAAAGCAGCTTGTCCTTTAGGCCCACTGCCTCGTCTTGCGCTTCCTCTGCAATCCGGTGGGCCTTCTCCCTAGCTTCCATGAGCTCCCTCTCCGCCCCCTCGTTCGCCTTCGCAATGGTCTCCTTGGCCTCTTCCTCGGCCTTCTTCAGTGAAGAAATAGCGTGAGAAAACTCCGAGTCGTCTTTGTGTTCGGATTGTATTTCCTTCATAAGAACCCCTCGGCTCAAGACCATTGAGCGTAGGGTTTAGTAATTCGCCAGATAATATTAAAAGATTTCTGGCCATTGTGCGGAGTTAACATCCACTGGCGTCCAAAGTTCGGGAAAGACCCGCAATTCCGCCGGAAATTCAATAACCCCCAGGCCCTTTCTTAATCTCGAACTCGCAGTGGTCTGAGCCGGCGCACACGCATTTGGTCTCAGTCACGCTCACGTCGTTCCACTTGCTGAACTCGATGTAGGCTCCCCTCAGGACCCCCCTTATGAAGCTGCACTGGGGCTTCCCCCTTCCCGGCAGCTCGGAGAGCGGGGAGTTGAAAATCCGGGCAACTACCTCGACAGGGTAATCGCCTGCCGGAACATTCTTACTGGCTGGAATATCATAACCGATCTCCCCCAGTTTCTCCCTCGCCATGTGGTCCTTGAGCAACTCCATGAATATTTTCAGGTCGTTCAGCTCCCGGTTCTTAATCATCCCCCTTCCAATCTTCTCTCCGGCAGCGAACATTATCCGGTGCGCGGTGAACTCGCCCACTATCTGAACCATGGAAGCATACACATCAACCAGCGACTCTGATTTCATCATGTCACCGCTAGTGTACCCCTGTCTCGCTGAAGACCTGTTCGGTCGGGAAAACCACCACTCCCTGCTTGGTCATCTTGAGCGGGACGACCTTGCTCGAGTGCTCGCAGGCCCTCATCTTCACCACCTCGCAGGCCCGTACCCGGAGGTTTCCCTTCTCGAGGTTGTAGAGGAATATTATCCCGTCGCTCACGAAGTGCTCTAGGTCGAACGTCGTTCCCTTCCTCTCCATGTGCGGGAACTCCGCAGTGAATATGGATGTGCAGTCAAACCTCTTAAGGAACCCGGCCAGGTTGAATATGTTCTTCCTGAACTCGAGCGGGTTGTCGAAGTATATCTTGAGCAACGTGGAAGAGTCGATGACCACCCTCTTGAGCCCCTTCTCAGCCACGAGGTCCTGAACCACATCCATGAAGTGCTCGAAATTGAACTTCTCCACTGAGGTGACGATGACCCGCTTCTTTTCTATATGCTCGTCGAAGCCAGGCCAGGCATAGGTCGCTTTGAGATTGTTGACTATGGATTCGGGCTCCTCCTCAAGGGAGATGAACATCCCCTTCTCGCCGAGTTTCGCCCCCCCATAGAGGAACTGCATGCAGAACGTCGTTTTTCCGGTACCCGGCCCCCCGCACACGAGCACGTTGTGCTTCCTCGGTATCCCCCCGCCAAGAAGCTCGTCGAGCCCGGGTATCCCAGTAGCTATTTTGTCCATAAACCCACCGAATACCCTTCTCGGTAGCCTTTTATTAGCCTTTCGACACAATTTTTCCATGGAAAAGAGGCGGCCCCTCATCATCGAGCTCGAGGCGCACCACGAGGGCCGCTGACAAAACCAGCAATATTTATACTTTTTCTTCCAATAAACGCAGATATCGGGAGTGTTGATTTGAAAATCATCCACGCTTTCGGGACTCGGGCCTGCGCCATAAAGATGGCCCCCCTGGTCCGGGAAAGCAAGAGGCGCGGGCATGAGACCATCGTCCTCTGGTCAGGACAGCATTATTCCCCCAATCTTTACGAGGACCTTTTCGATGACCTGGAAATCCCCAGGCCAAACTACGACCTAAAAGCCCGGGGAACCCCTTCGGAAATGGGCGCGACAATGCTCAGGGAGGGGGAAAAAATTTTTCTCAAGGAGCAGCCCGACATAGTCCTGACGCACGGCGATACTTTCACTGCGATGTTCATGTCCCAGGCAGCGGCCCTCGCACTCGCCCCGGTCGGCCACGTGGAAGCCGGGCTGAGGACATATTCCTGGGAACCCTATCCCGAGCAGATTTGCACGAAAACGGCCGATGCGTGCTCATCCCTCTTTTTCGCTGCAACAGAAAAGAACAGGCAGGACCTGCTCTCCGAGCACGTTCCCCCGGACCGCCTCTTCGTTACCGGAAACACCGTCGTTGATGCCTCATTCCAGCATGCCGAATTAGCCCGCAAAAAAAGCGGCATTCTCAAAAAATTCAAGTTCAAGCACCCGCTCGTCTTCTGGTCGTGCCACAGGAAAGAGAACATGATTCACGAGGAGCGGATGAGGGGGATTTTCGACAGCCTGCTGGAGATGGAGGACGTGAACTTCTTCTGCTCAGTTCTCCCGAGCACCCAGATTGTCGCTGAAAAGCTGGGCTATGCGAAGAAACTGGCAAACTCGCCACACATCCACTGGGTTCCATGCCTCCCGAAATACACAGATGCGATGAGGATTATTCTTGAGAGCGACCTAATCCTGACGGATTCAGGCGGCCTTCAGGAGGAGGCCCTGAGCCTCCACGTCCCGTGCCTCACGCTCCGCTATGTGACCGACAGGCCCGAGAGCGTGCTCGCAGGGGGCAACAGGTGCGTCGGGGCGAAAGCAGACAACATAATAAAGGAGACATTGAATGTTCTTGAGAATCCAGATGTCTCGGATAGAATGAAGAAGGCGAAGAACCCATACGGGGACGGGAAATCCTCCGAGCGAATCATAAAACTCATAGAAAAGTTCGAGGGAAAGCTCGCGAGATGGGAGATGGAAATCAGGAATAAGGATGGGACCTGAGCTTACTGAATCTTGCTCCTGTTCTCCAGGTACCACTTTATCGTCCTATCAAGCCCTTCCTCAAAACTCGTTTTCGCCTTAAAGCCAAAATATTTTTCAGCCCTGCTCACGTCGAGCATTCTCCTGGGCTGCCCGTTCGGCTTGGTCTTGTCCCAGACGATTTTCCCCTTGTAGTCTATTCTCTTAGAGATGAGCCCAGCCAAGTTCTTAATCGAAATCTCCTTTCCCGACCCGAGGTTGACCGGCTCCGCCCCATCATACTTTTTAGCCGCGAGCGCAATCCCCTCAGCGCAATCCTCCACATAGAGGAATTCCCTGGTTGGCGAGCCGTCCCCCCAGAGCTCAACCTCTTTCTGGCCCCTCTCCTTCGCCTCGTGGAACTTCCTAATCATCGCAGGTATCACGTGCGAGCCCTCCAAGTCGAAGTTGTCCCCGGGCCCATAGAGATTCACAGGCAGCAGGAAAATCGAATTGAACCCGTATTGCTGCCTGTAAGCCTGCGATTGCACGAGCATCATCTTCTTTGCGAGCCCGTAGGGTGCATTCGTTTCCTCTGGGTATCCGTTCCACAGGTCCTCTTCCTTGAAAGGTATGGGCGTAAATTTCGGGTAAGCGCAAATGGTCCCAATGGCGACGAATTTCTTCACCTTGTTCAGTCTTGCCTCTTCCATCAGCTGGACCCCCATCATGAGGTTTTTGTAAAAGAATTCGCCAGGGTGCTCCCGGTTCGCCCCGATTCCGCCGACAACAGCCGCAAGGTGGATAACGACGGTCGGTTTTGCGTCCCTAAACATCCTCCCTATCGATTCCCGCTCGACCAAATCATACTCCTTGCTTCTCGGGACGAAAATCTCCTCGGCGCCCTCCTTCTCCTCCAGCCTCTTTACTACATTAGCCCCTAGAAATCCAGCTCCTCCAGTTACGAGAATCCGCTCATTTCCTAATCTTAACATCTGCTCCCTCTGCCTTCAAATCCGCCTCGAGCATCATCCTCACGAGCTCCTTGAACTTCACCTTCGGCTCCCAGCCCAGCAGCCTTTTCGCTTTCGAGTAATCCCCGAGCAAGCAATCGACCTCAGCAGGCCTGAAATACCGCGGGTCTATCTTCACGTAATCCTCCCACTTCTTGCCTACCAGGGAGAAAGCTTCCTGCAGGAACTCCCTCACCGAATGGGTCTCGCCAGTCGCAATCACGAAATCCTCCGGCTCCTTGTACTGGAGAATCCTCCACATCGCATCCACGAAGTCTCCGGCGTATCCCCAGTCCCTCTTTGCCTCGAGATTGCCGAGGTACAGGTATTTCTCCTTGCCGGCGATTATATGGGCGATTCCCCGGGTTATTTTCCTCGTGACGAAAGTCTCGCCTCTCCTCGGGGACTCGTGGTTGAAGAGAATCCCGTTGGAGGCGAAGATTCCGTAGCTTTCCCGGTAATTCATGGTTATGTAATACGCGAACACCTTGGCGCATGCGTAAGGGCTTCTCGGATGAAACGTGGTATTCTCGTTTTGCGGGAACTCCTTCGCCTTCCCAAACATCTCGCTGCTCGAGGCCTGGTAGAACTTTACATCCCTCTTGCTCCTCCTTATCGCCTCGAGAATCCGGACAGTCCCCAGGCCAGTGACATCCGCGGTGTACTCGGGTATGTCGAAGCTCGTCCGGACATGGGACTGGGCGCTCAGGTGGTAAACCTCATCAGGCTCCGATTTGTTCAGTATCTCCCCGATGGAACTCGAATCAGTGAAGTCCCCGTAATGGAGCTTCAGCCTCGCGCCCTTGTCATGGGGGTCTTTGTAGAGGTGGTCTATCCTCTTGGTGTTGAATGTGCTCGACCTCCTGATTATGCCATGGACTTCGTATCCCTTCCCGAGCAGGAGCTCAGCCAGATAGGAACCGTCCTGGCCAGTTATGCCGGTAATAAGTGCCCGTTTCATAATCTCCCCATCCCAATTTCAATGATTAACTACTTAATGCTTCCCCGTATATCCTGCCCATCTTATCCTTCCAGGCCTTCGGGCTGAATTTTCCCTCCAATGCCTCTTTTCTCGCATTGGCCGAGAGCCTTCCCCTAAGCTTCCCGTCCTCTATCAGCCTTTCCATGGCGCCAGCGAGTTCCTTCACGTATCCCTCGGTCGGTCTCTTGCAGTCCTCGAGCCTCCTCCTCCCGAGCTCCCAGATTGTCCCGTAGCGGTAGGAGCGGTCTTCGAGGAAGGACGAATAAAAGCTCTTCACGAGCAGGCCGGTCATCTCGTGCCCGACAAGCTCGGGAGTCGAGAAGCTGTCCACTGAAATGACGGGCAGCCCAAAGGAAAAGGCCTCGGGTATGACGAACCCAAATGTGTCATAATGGGTCGGGAAAACCATCACATCGCTCTCCAAGTAAAGCTTCTTCACCGCATCGTAGGGCTGTTTCCCGAGGAATTTGATTTTCTTGTTCCCCTTGAACTTTTCAACTACCTCTTCCGGAACCGGCGACACCATCGTTAGGGTCGCGTCATATTTTTCGGAAATCCTGTCGAACGCAAGAATCGAATCATACCCCCCTTTCTCGTAGAAAGCCCCGCCCACGAAAACGAAGTTCACCCCATCGTGCTTTTTCCGCTCGAGCTTCCCAGGAGGGGTCATCACAGGATAAACTGTCTCGACCTTTCCCTCCAGCTCCTCGTCTTTTATGAAATTGAGAAGGCTCTCCCTGGCCGCATTAGACCAGGGCATGAGCTTCTTCAGGCTCTTCTGGAGAAGGAGTCTTTTCAATGCTCTCCTGAATCCCTCTTTCCCGAATGCATACTGGTTGTAGCCCGAGAACACGGCAGCATGCTCGAAATCGGCGACGTAGGGCAGGTTTGTCCTGAGAAGGCTTTGCCCGCTGTGGACAAGTTCATACTCATGACTCTCGAACTCCCTAATCTTCGGCCTATTGAGCTCAATCAGCAGCCTATTATAGAATGGAGAAATCCTCGGCTGCAGGCTCTTGATGAGTCCCTTGAGCCTCCCCCGCGCCCCGCCAGTTCCCCCCACCGCAGTCTCGTGGGCCATGAATTCGCTCCTGGTCACTTCAAACCCCCTGGGCGCGTTTTCCGCCATATGCCTGTAGGCGTTGTGGAACGCCGACGACATATACAGGAAAACCCTTGGCATTCAGCTTACCTTTTCGAAAGCGCCTCGTAAATCTCCTTGAAGACCTGCTCAAGGCCAATCCGTATGTCCCAGTTCGGGTAGTGGTGCCTCGCCTTGTTTATGTTGGAAATCCACCAGATGTGGTCCGCCTCCCTCTCCGGGCCGAGCTTGTACTTCATCCTCTTGCCAGTTACCTTTTCGATGAGGTCGATTGACTCAAGAAGCGAAATCGAGTTCACCCTGCTTCCCCCTATGTTGTATACCTCGCCCCTGCGCGGCTTCTTCACGTACTCCAGGAAGAGCTTCGCAAGGTCGGCTGCATGGATGACATCGCGGACCTGGTACCCCCCATGGCCGAAGATGGTCAGCTCCTCGCCGGTAATCGCCTTCTTCACGAAGAAGGGCTCCCAGTTGTGCATCTCAACCGCCTTTGCCGCGCCCCCGGTTATGCAACCCATCCTGAAGGTTGCAGCAGTCAACCCGTAGAGATGTGAATACTCCTGGGCGTAGAGGTCAGCTGCAACTTTCGAGACCCCGAACGGGGTGTGCATCATCCTGTCGATGCGAAGGCTCTCGTCGAACCCGTCCCACAGGTAAGGGTCAACTGGCTCGAATCTCTTCCCAACCTTCTTGTAGGAAAAATAGTTCGGGGCTTCCCCGTAAACCTTGTTGGTCGAGCAGTGCACGAACGGTATCTCCTTGTTGTTCTTGCGGACCGCCTCAAGCATGCTCAGCGTCCCGAAGGCGTTTATCTGGAAGTCCTCGACAGGTATCTCGATGGAGCGCGGGTGTGAGGGCTGGGCGGCAGTGTGCAGGACCGCGTCCACCTTCTTCACCAATCCCCCTATCTTTTCGTCCCGTATGTCCATCTCGTGGTGTTCGATGCCGTATTCCTTCCTAGTTTTCTCGATGTTGGACTTCGTCTCCCCGTCCTTGCCGAAAATCCTCCCCCTGGAGTAGTTATCGACACTTATGACCTCCCACCCTTCCTTGGAGAACAGCTTGCAGCATTCTGTCCCGACCAACCCCGCTCCTCCTGTAATAAGAACTTTCATTAAACCAGCCCCTGTTCAAGTATCCTTCTCATCGAAATACGAGGTAAATAATGTCCGATAAATATAAATTGGTTTTGCACTCGAATGCCGTAAAAGCAGGACTTATTCCCGAAAAAGCTTTTAAAGCTGTCATGCAAAAAACGTCTTCGCGGAGGTGGAGGATTTGGTTAAACTATCTAGAAGGGACTTTGCATTTCTATTTGTCTTCGGCGCCGCAGCGCTGATAGCTGCTCGCATAAACTTCTCGCAGGTGCTCGGAGGCGAGCCCAACCAGTCTTTCACGGTGTTCCAGTTCTTCGGCCCGGTCGCAGCCGCATTCATAGGTCCGGTCCTCGGTTTGGGCGCAATTTTGGCCTCAGAGGCCGCCAACGTCATCCTGCTCGGAAAATCCTTCACATTCATCGAGATAGCCCGCCTGTTCCCAATGCTCTTCGCAGCCTACTACTTCGCAAAAGGGAAGAACCCGCTTGGAATCGGCTTGCCTCTCCTCTGCATGGCGCTCTTCATCGCCCACCCGGTTGGCGGGCAGGCGTGGTATTACTCGCTCTACTGGCTCGTTCCAGTCTTCGCATTATTCCTTCCACAAAAACTATTCCTTCGCTCGCTCGGTGCTACTTTCACCGCCCACGCCCTGGGCAGCGTGATATGGCTCTACACATTCCAGTCGACCCCGGCATTCTGGCTCGCGCTGATTCCAGTTGTGGCTTTTGAAAGGCTCCTGTTCGCTTCAGGAATAAGTGTTTCGTATGTAGCTCTCAACACATTCCTGGCAAAAGTTGAAAATAAGTTCGAGCTCAGGAACCTGAACATAGACAGGAGATACGTGCTCGGGTAACCTATAGCAAACCACGGTTATAGCTCGACAACGAGCCCGTTCGCCCGGGAGCGAACGCGCTTATCTTCTCGGCGAGGCGGCCCGACCAATTTGTGGCTTCGAGCCACACATGGTCCATTTTTGCCTCCGGGCAAAAATTGGAGCCGCCGCGAGCTCGTTCGTTTTTGGTTTGTTGAATTACTTTTCGGTTTTGCTATATTCTCCATTTTCCTTTCCCCTGCCTAGTTAATTATTTAAACTCCCTTTCCCCAAACTACTTGGCGATGGGATAGGTCGGGTGGCCAGGGGTCACTTGTAACCGCAAACCCCCTTCAGGCGGGACCGAACAGTTGGAAGAGGTGCCAATCGTCCGCATCGGCCTCAAATCACGACGCTTGAAACCCTGCCTCGTGGGACGGGTCTTTGTATAAACCGGGTCAGGCCGGAAGGAGCAGCCCTAAGTGCAATCCAGCGGGAGTAATCGCTCCCCCTGGCGCAAAACCCCGTGCTCTTCGAGAAACAGGGCGTAGTACGGATTTGGGACAACCATGCTGACGGTCGGCTTCGATTCCATCAATTCCCATTGTCATCTTTGTCGTCCGCAAGTTATGTTGCGGCCGACATCTAGCAAACAGCTTAAGCGGACAGTGCCTGGAAAGGGCATTACTCGGCTGTTTGCCATTTATGTGCTGGGATCGCCTAGTCCGGTAGGGCGGTAGCCTGCTATTCCGAACCGCGGAGGGGGTTTCCCTTCTAAGTTCTATTGGCGGATAGCTATTGGGTCTACGACCCTCGAGGGTTCAAAACACAATCCCTTTCTTTTTAGGAAAAAGAAAGGTCTCGTGGCTTCCCAAAGAAAAAACGGAAGCAACGTCCCAAAAGAAAAAACGGGACTAATTTCGGAAAATCCCTCTCCCGGCGCTTTGTTTTTTCATTTGAACCTAGTTCAAACGCCGCCAAATTTCTGCGGAAATTTGTCGTTGTCTTGAGGCAGTGCCAACTAGGAGTCAAGACAATTACATAACTCCCGTATAAGGAATTTTAGCCTTCATCTTGACGCACCAAAGTATAACTCCCTCATAGCGAATCTGGCTCTGCTCGGCAAGGTTTAAATAGACTGCCTATGGGGATTGACGAGGTTCTGCTCGTTGAAAACCAGATTGTCCGCTACCCGGAAAACACTTGGCCTGACGCTCGAAGGAAAGGGCATTTCCGCGGAAATATGGCTGTACCAGCTACCCAACTAAATCGATATCGTCTTTTAAGTCTTCAAGGTCCTGCTCATGCTTCACCTCGTCTTCCATTATTTTCCGCACCATATTCATAGAGATAAAGTCGTTTGTTCCCTTCAGCTTCACAAGTAGCTTGGAGTAGGTGTCTATTGCGCACTGCTCGCCTTTGATATTTTGCTCTAAAATCTTTTTTGCATGGGGATCTTTGGGAGAGTCATATCCACAGTTGGTCTTTTTCGAGAACTCGTCAGGATGGAGCAGCGGAGTTCCGCCGAGCTGGATTATTCGGTCGGCAAGCATTCCCGCATGTTTGAGTTCCTCTTCAGCATGTTCTTTAAGCTCTGCTTGGACATTCGGCCTCATTGGCCCCTTGACCACCAGTGCACCAACCCAGTATTGGTAATACGCAAGCCATTCGTCTGCAATAGCTCTGTTAAAAAGCTCAACCAGTTCTTTCGCATCTTTTCCAACAATTTCCCTTCCTTTAGTTCCCATTGGACCTACCCCCTTTGCATTTTTTACAGACTCCGTAAAAATTAGTACTTGTAGATTCTATTCTCATATCCTTCACTTTTTCAGATAATTTTAAAGCAAATTCTGTCAGTTCTTTTGAATTAAAATCCATTATTTTACCACAATTCTTGCATATTATGTGGTGATGAGATTCAAGGTTTGGCTCAAATCTGGACACTCCTTTGATATTTACTTCTTGGATTAATCCCTTATCAGCCAAAAATCTTAGATTTTGGTACACTGTTGCCTTGCTTATCCTAGATAATTTATTTTTTACAGCACAATATACCTGTTCAACTGTTGGATGGTTGTAATTTTCTTTAAGATAGTTTAGAATTTCTATTCTCTGATTTGTGTATTTAATCTCAGCCATAGTAAAGCCTATTATTAACTAATATTTATTCTTTACTAAAAAAATAAAGAAAAAAATAATTTAGTGTAGGAACTTTTAGACAAATTGGCTTTTTGTTCCGTTTGGTTTTGTTTACCTAAAATTCTTTTGATGCACAGTTCAACGAAGAAGAACGGAATTCTATTTTTTTAATATTCAACTTGTCTTTCAACAATTCGTAGAATACTGTACAGAACCATTCGCAAGTTGAGGGACCTTTACTCACAGATACTCTGCTTTCAGGAAATG